>JAPKXV010000332.1 GCA_026394635.1 Methanoregula sp.
AAATCCTGTGGCAGCTGTCGAACACCGCATTATCATGCCGGATGGTTCAGAACGGTGGCAGCACTGGAACAACCGCGCTTTCTTTGACCGGAACGGGCTGGTGACCGAGTACCAGTCCGTGGGGCGTGACACCACCGAACGCAAGGAGATCGAGAAGATCCAGAAAGAGACATACGAGCAGATCGAGAACAATCTCCAGCAGTTTGCCGTTCTCAACGATCATATCAGGAACCCGCTCACGGTCATCATGATGCTTGTGGAGATGAGTGAGTGCTCAAATAAGGATAAGATCCTAAAACAGGCGGTTGAAATTGACCGGATCATCAACCTGCTCGACCGGGGCTGGCTCGAGTCGGAAAAGATCCGCACCTATCTTAAAAAATATTATGATATCGGGTCAGGAGATGGTAAAAAATAGGAGTTCAACCGGGCATTTTATTAAATTATTTCTTAAGCGATATCGGTTCCAGGTTTGCCACCGCGTATTCCTTTAACAGAATAACGATGAATTTGTGTTCACCGGAGTCGTCTTTGACAAGGCCCGTTTTCAGGTTAACCCTCCGTGTCTTTCCCCCTTTGGTCTGGATAGTGGCGACGGGAGGGAGGTAGTTGATGGCGCCAAGAGCGAGAGTCCGCAAAAGGGAGTCATCCATGACATCGTCCACCTGGGAGACGCTGATATTTAAGATATCAAAGACATTCCTGCCGATGAGCTCGTCACTTTTCCAACCGGTCAGGGTCTCTGCAGCAGAGTTAAGGTAGACAACCTTGCCGTTTGTATCAAAGATGATCCCGGTGTCGGGGATTTTGGTGAGCAGCATTTCAAGATTTTCCCGGTGGGTCCCGATCCGGTCCTTGAGTCGCCTCTTGTAGATCGCAAATTCGATGTTGGAATAGAGTTCCCGGGGGTTGTAGGGTTTTACAAGATAGCTGTGGGACCGTGTCTTTAATGCCCGGCTCACGGTTTCGTCATCGGCATACGCGGTGAGGTAAATGACCGGGACGTCGGAAACCTCGTTGATCTTCGCGGTTGTCTGGATGCCGTCCTTGTCCCCCTTGATGTGAATGTCCATGAGGATCACATCAGGATGAAGATCGGTTACCATCCTGATGGCTTCGTTGCCGGTGATGGCAATACCAACAACCATATATCCCATCTTGTTCAGTACCGCCTGCAATGAAAGCGCGACAACACCCTCATCCTCGACAATCAGTATTTTTTTTGGCTGCATGACACTCATCCCGGCACGGGGTTACTCAAGTGTTTTTGGAGTATCCCCATTCACGATATCAGGTATAACGATGAGAACCTATTTATATTTTTCAAATATCAGCGGGCACATTAAAAAATACATCGTAGAGGATTCCGATTAACTGCATGAAATGTGAATTCAACTTACATATTCACGACGAAGTTTTGATTGAGCCTCCATCTAAAAATGGGGTTTTTCGAAGTCCTCCGTAGATGGACAGGTTTTTTCCTTTTTTATTTTTTCCACCTTCTTGTGTTTAAGGTTCTGTCACCATCGGATAGTGTCGTGCAGACTCTCC
>JAPKXV010000074.1 GCA_026394635.1 Methanoregula sp.
CGGGGGTTGCAGACGGTGCGGTTGCCGTACAACCACAGGCGAGCACGGCAAGGATGACCAGGAGGATGGTGAGTGCGATCTTCATGGATAGGGAATTGTGGCATATGCCAGATAAATCCGACTGGTCTGGTGGGGGAGGGGAAGTGCTCGGTCTCGCGGGCTGGTGAGGGCTGATTGGATTGACCGGCTGGCGGATGTGAAACTCTGCGAACATTGTTTCGGGAGGGGGGTGAGGGAGAATGCAAAGGAGACATCACGATATCAAAAGCGGACCTTGAGAATAACCTGAAGCTGGCTGGTGTCGGGAAACGCCTTCAACTTCTTGAAAATGATTTGATCCATCACACAATAAAGAACCAGAAGAAGTTAGAAGAAGCTTCGGAAAAAATGTGTGCAGACACGGTCGAAGCAATCATTGCGGCAATCTTTATCGACAGCAAATATTCCATGAAGAAAACAAAAAAATGCATCCGGAAAATATTTGCAGAAGAATTTGAGGAGTTGCAGAAGGTTACATAATTTCCGGCAGGGAGAAGAAGTTTTCAGGATTATTTCCCGGGTGACCGCACGCCCTGCGTAGTGCGGGCGGGTGGTGTGGTGGGGGATTTTTGGGTGTTAGTTAATACAGCGCGGATTCGGTTTGGGGGACCCGCTGGCGAGGAGGGGACGGGGCCGTCGTTTTCGCCAGCGCTGTTCTATGTCGGGGAGGGGCCGGAGCGGTTCGGGAATGCATTTGCCGGGATCGGGGCGGTGTGGGAGGTGCCAAGCGTGCCCCTTCAATGCCCCTTTTGCCCCTTTGGTGTCCCTTTGAGAACGTAGTGAGTAGTGAGTACCTTTGCCGGTCTTCCCGACACGAGAAAATATCTGGAGGAACCGTACCGCAATCGAATAGGCACAAGCACTTTCACGAGTGCATCAATACCCTGTTTGTGGATTTCATTCAACGTCTTTGCCTCCATGTGCGTTCACCTCGATTGAGCCATTCAACGGGATTTTTTACTTCAATAGTTATCTGATGAGCGTGCATTTCCCGGTTCCCCGGTCTCTATTGAAAAAAGATATTTATTCTGATCCCGAAGCAGTTTTGCCTGCTTTTTGCATTTCAAGAATCTCATTGTATATTTGGTCGAGATCGTTACTCAGCCACTGCTTGCGCTCCTTGGTATAATCCCCTTTTCCATGATCAAACATCTGAATGAAGCGGACCATGTCAACAGGACCAAGTGTCTTGCGCAGGGCATTTATCCCTTCATCATGGATTTCATGCAGTGTCTTCACTTTCATTCCCGGTCACCTCCTCATACCATACAGCAGGGTTCACGATTCTTAATGAAATTATATCGCTGCGATGGCTCATAATGTTTTTCAAAGCATCATCAGTCGTGATCAGAACCGTGGCACCCGCCCGCTCCGCACAGGCAACATGCAATGCGTCAAGGGCTTTTACTCCCCGATTCATGAGAACGGATGCACGTTCCTTTATTGCCAGGTCTACGAGAATGTTTGTGGTTGTCTTTGCTGCGAAGGTGCTGATATAGTGTTTTTTGTCATGATCAGCAATTTTGGCAACCTCATATGTAATTGCGGAACTCCAGATCAGTTCCCAATCCCGTGAACACCGGTCCAGGATAGCAATGACCGCTTCGCTTTCATTACGGATTCTCAAAAATGAGCTGGTCATCAAACGGCCGACACAGGCAGCATACATCGAGATAGACTTTCACTAAAAAACTCCTGATTCACCGTTCTTCTCCTGCATGAATAAATGATTCTGTTCGCAGGGGGCTGATAGGGACGGGCTCTGGTGCAAAAAGAAAATTATGGAGTCCTGTAGTTTCTCCCCGCCTCCCTCAAAGGATCAAACGAAATTGATCAGGTGAGGGGCCGGAGCGATTTGAGAGGGCGTTTGTGGGGATCGGGATGGCGTGGGGGTGGTGCCAAGCGTGCCCCTTCAATGCCCCTTTTGCCCGATTCATTGATCATTTATCTCGGTTTTTTATTCACCCTATATTCGCCATTTTCGCCACTTATTCACCAGATTTACATCATATGCGTCATCATCGACGAGACAATAATTGATGTACACCTTATTTTTTGTCGGATTTTCCCCTACAGATTAGTCAGATGTTGTCTGGCCAATTGGGTTTTATCAAAATTTCTCCTGATTTCGCAGACGGTGTCTGCGGAATTGTTGCGACGTGTCACGACAATTATCTTTCACGAATAACCGGTTTTCTCGGAATTTTGTTTTCCCATGTTTCATACAGGTGAGGGGATACGCGCAATTTTCGCGCAATACGCGCAATGCCTTATGCATCGGGTGTCCCCATCACGAGTTTCCTGATCGTACGTTCTTCGGTTTGGAAGACAGCGAATACCGGGAGGATTTGCCGGTGCCAATTCGCACCAGTACACCTTTGTTAACTAAAGCAGTCAGATCGTAGAGCGCGGTTCTCGTAGAGACTGACACAAGATCCTGGTATTCGCGTTTGGAAATGCTTCCCTGTTTCCGCAGATAGGGGATAGCCTGAAGTTGCCGCTCATTCAATTCCATCTGCGTGAGATATTCGGCACTGAAAACATCCTTCCGGAATGTCACCGAGAAGCCCTGGTCTTCCTGGAATAACGGTTCCGGCAACCCCGCTTCGGCACTGGCGCTGCGTATTTTCTGGATTCCACTGCCCCACCGTTCTATCCAGCCGATGTCATACAATACCTGAGCGATTCCCTTGTTTCGCAGGACTGATGCGTGTGACGAAAACAGCTCGGGTAATGTGACCCGCTCGATTCGCTACACACTGTGTAGCTTTTTTCGAGCAACCGGAATATCCACCTCCCTTGGATGATACCCACCTTATCTCCTGATACTTATATTTGGCAGACAGTGTCTGCCGAATTGGGTTTTACCAAAATTTTTCTACCGATTGCCTAAACAATGTCTGGCAAATTTCCCGGCTGTGCCTAAAAAAAGAGGTTGATCCATGTATCGTTCATGTCCCGATAGATACGACGAATGTCCCATTCATGTCCCCTTTATGTCCTCTTTGGGAGGGCATGCAGAAAACAGGATATAGTACGTGCCTTTACCTGTGGTTCCGATCTGTGCCAGAATTCCGCTATCACACAACCCCTTTAGATCCCGGGACGCAGTTTTGGCAGTGACTTTCTGGGGTGTGAGCGCAATGAACTCCTTGTTGGTAATTCTGCCATGCGTTTTCACATGCATGACTGCTTTCACCTGCCGCTCATTCAGTCCCATCTGCGCAAGATATTCTTCTGTGAGGATATCTTTGCGCATTGTCAAGGTGAGACCCCATGCATCTGTCTGAAATTCAGGATCCGGAAGTCCTGCGTCCGCAAACGATGTGAGTATTCTTTGGATGCCGGAACCGTACCGCTCGATATAACCGGCGAGATAGAAGATCCTTGCGATCAATGGATTCCTTGGAACCGACTGAGGTTTCGCCTTCAGCTGTTCGATCGACAGCCCCTTTGGAAGACCGCCGGGATTATGGAACCAGATTGTATCGTCATAGATTTTTATCAGGATCTGTTCGTTCTTTTTGAAATAATTCCGGTGGACAAGCGCATTCATGAGTGCTTCACGGAGAGCAGGAAGCGGGTAATCCCAGTGCTCCTTCCGTTCTGGTGTTTCACCCGAGATCTCGTACCGGACGTTGATAAAATTCTTCAGTGCTTCCTCCCCCTCAGCAAACTGGAGGAAAAGGTTCCCGTCAATCCAGCGATCCCCTATGATGGTTGCTCCGTCTTTGAACCGGCCGATACGAAGCACCGCATCAGACAGATATTTGTCCTGTTTTTTCCCGAACAGCAGAAATGCCGCATTGGTCAGTTGATCCCCGGCCATGAGACCGAGCCGCGTGAGTATCGCCGCAACCGGTTCACGCTCGTCAGCGCCAGGGAGCCTCCCGGCACTTTTTGCCAGACGCACGAAGAGCCTGACGGTTTCCTCGTCAATATCCGCAAGTCCGCGCTGTGAGGGAAGGCTGTCCCATTCGATGCCTGATATGAGGAATTCTTTGAGTTCTTCGTAGTCCATCAGCCGTGTTGTGTTTCCCACCCGGCTGTAATACCGGCCTTCGTATGCGATCGGATTTTTACTTTTTTTCACATCGATCCGGAGAACGGTTTTCCCGTCACACTTGACCGGCTCGATGACGGGATGGATGGTAAGCTTGTTGACGATGGTATCGGAGAGTTCCTTGAGATCGGCGTTTGAGCAGCGGTACCCGATGATCTCTTTTTTGTCAGATATGCCAACGAACACAACTCCCCCGTTGGTGTTGGCAAATGCAGACAATGTCTTGAAGAGTGCGGGATTCGGCTTTTCCTTGAATTCGAGTTCCCGTGTTTCGATTTCAGTGAGAAGTTGGTCAAGGGTCATGAGCGGAGCGTCCCAGATCTTTGTACTGAGTTAAGGTTCTCTTTCTTTTTCTGGTTGTTGATCTTTTAGTTGGTGTGAGGAGAAGTGCCCGGTCTCGCGGGCTGGTGAGAGAGGATTGGATTAGCCGGGAGGCCGGGGTGAAACTCTGCGAGCATTGTTACGGGAGGGGGGGATTATTGTGTTGGGGGTTGGTTGGTACCGAACGCTTTGAAAGATGAGCTCCCCTGTTCTGACTGCTCCGCCCCTTTGCCTTCAGGGAAACGCCAATTAAAAAACAGAATTGAAAAATTAAAAGGAGAGTTCATTATCTTCTGCATGGAGTTCCTTTCTCTGCACCCAGAATGCTTTCTCAGGTTTGATTACCAGAACATCAACGGGTCCCCCTACGGTTTTAAAGCGTGTCTGAAAACGCATGGTATCCCGGGTGGTTTTGACCGCGTATATGGCAAAATCTATGGCATCCTGCAACGTGAAAAAAGTCCAGTTGATAACTGAAGGTGGCAGGGGGATGGTTTTTCCATCCGGTCCAATCAGACCCACTGGTTGGATCAACCGGGTCATGACATCAACTTCACCCTCCCAGGCTGCCCCCTGTTGATCGGGTACATTAATTTTTTTGACTTCGTTCTGGGCCAGAATAATCCGCCAAAGGTAGGGTATGAGTTTTCCCCCTTTTTTACTGTACCCTGCAACATGAAATCCCGTGTCCGGAACCTGTGACAAGGATTTGAAATAATCAATAAGCATCTTTGGAACGTCATTCACGTCAACCGGATTTGCTGATAATTTTTCATTGATGAACGACTCAATGTATCCGCTGATGGGAACTCCCGAAATATCTGCATCACCGAACGTAGAGATCCCGATATTACCCGGAGCAAGGAATGTTTTGTAATTTGCATCGGACTGGGGAACGGAAATCTGAACCTGCTGGTTCCCTCTTTGCTCGGTATGAGTCAACGTGAGGCGGCTGTCACTTGCCATGACAATACCTTCCTGAACGTATAAAGAGATGATAAAGGACATTTTGAGATCTCCTGA
>JAPKXV010000243.1 GCA_026394635.1 Methanoregula sp.
GACCAGGCGCTCGATGACATCATTGTATGATTCCTTTGGATGATGTTTCAGGCCGTTCAGCTTGCCTTTCAGATCTTCCCGGATATAGATCGTGGTTGCTGCCTGCATAGTAACAGCTCTATGTGCCTATATGTAATAAAAGAGATCATGCTTTTCACTCCCCAAAAAAACCACCAACGATCTCTCTGCGGTGAAGATTATCCGGGAATTACTCGAAGAAGATGAGAAGACAATCTCGTATCGGGGAAAAAAACTTCACGGACTCAAAGACCCGGGTTTTTGTTGGATCGTTATCTCCTTCCATAGTCGTCCTCGAACCGGACAATATCATCCTCTCCGAGGTAGTCCCCGAGCTGGACCTCTATTACTTCGAGCGGGACGGTCCCGGTGTTCCTGAGCCGGTGCCGGGCCCCGCTGCGGACAAATGTGCTTTCGCCCTTCTGCAGGACACGCGTCTCCCCGTCGAGTTCGACCTGTGCGGTGCCGGACACGACCACCCAGTGCTCGCTGCGGGGGTTATGGTGCTGGAGCGAGAGCTGCTGGCCGGGTTTTACGGTCACCCGTTTGATCTTGAAGAACTCCGCATCCTCTACGATGGTGTACGAACCCCACGGGCGGTGCACCTGCCGGTGATATTTTGTAATCGGATCATTACGGTTGTTATACCTGCTGACGAGCGCTTTGACCATCTCCGAATGCTGGTTGTCACAGACAAGGAGAGCATCGGCAGTATCCACGACAATGAGGTCGTTGACCCCGATCAGTCCGACATGCCGGTTGGGTGCGAATACGTAATTGTTCCGTGCAGACAGGTAATCTGCCGTGCCAACGTTTCCCTCGGGATCGGGCTGCCGGGACTCGTAGTGTGCCCGGAACGTGCCAAGGTCGCTCCAATTGCCCGGTAACGGGACGACCGCTACGCGCTTGGAGTGTTCGAGAAGCCCGTAATCGATTGAAACCGGTTCCAGGGCCGCGTAATCCGGCTCTTTGGTATCAAATGCGGCAGAAAGGTCAGGAGCATAGCGCTGCAACTCTTCGAAAAAGACGTCACTTGAGAGGAGGAATATCCCGCTGTTCCACAGGTAGCCCTCGTTCACGTACTTTTTGGCAGTCTTCTCGTCGGGTTTCTCGCGGAATGCATCTGCAACTGCACCGGTCCCCAGTGAGCGGCCCGGCCTGATATACCCGTACCCGGTGTGGGGCGACTTCGGGGGCACACCAAACGTGACAAGGTACTCTCCAGCGAGCGGCTCTGATTCAGCGATCCGGGAGATTGCATCGTCCCCGAGAAGGTGGTCGCTGGGGAAGACTGCGGCACATGCCGGCACACCGGACCCCCTGATCCGGGACATTGCCCAGGTTATTGCAGGCAATGTATTTTTGCCGACCGGCTCTTTCAACAGGTTCTGTTCCGGCAGGGGATGCCCGAGTTCCTCGATCTGGTTGCGGGCAAGGTACTGGTGGATCTCATTGGTCACGACATGGATCTCATCGGGTTTTGAGATTTTGAGCGCCCGCTCGTACGTTAACTGGAAGAGGGAGTGCCCGTCGATCTGCATGAACTGCTTTGGATAATACTCGCGGGAGAGCGGCCAGAGCCGCGTCCCGACGCCACCGGCAAGGATAATGGACTTCATGGATCTCTCTTTATACCATCCTGGTTAATTCCCGGTCATGGGATGTTTGTGGTATTCCCTCATTCACCTGTTACGTACTAGGATTTGTGTGCGTTTTGTCAAAAAGCATCCGCAGCCAGAGCTCAGCACAGGCAATACGGAAAATCTCGGGGGAGTACGCGGATCTGCCCTCAAGGAAGGCAAGGTAATTTTTGATAACCGCGTCGGCGTCCCAGTAGGGGCGTGCGTGGAACTTCTTATCGGTGAACACTCCCAGCACAAACGGCCGGAGTTCAAACTTCATCCAGACCTCTTCCGGTGTGACGA
This sequence comes from Methanoregula sp., assembly GCA_026394635.1. Lineage (GTDB taxonomy): Archaea > Halobacteriota > Methanomicrobia > Methanomicrobiales > Methanospirillaceae > MVRE01. The sequence goes on from JAPKXV010000243.1 coordinate 1,944, forward strand.
ATCCCATCTTGTCCATCCGGCAGCGGATGGATTCCGGCACAAGCCCCTTTATTGCTCGGCGGAGCAGGTACTTGGTCACTCCCCCGCGGATCTTCTGGTTCTTCGGGAGTGATGCAATGTACTCCACGAGGCGCACATCAAGATAGGGGACCCGGGACTCGATCGAGAATGCCATGGAATTCCGGTCCTCGTAGTGGAGGAGGGCGGGGAGGTTTGTTGTCATCAGTTCGCGGTACAGGACCTGGTCCAGTGTGCCGCCATACCGTGAGATCTTCGGGATATCCCCTTTAAGTAACCTGCGCCGGCCGGACCGGACGAAGAGCTGGCGGAGTGCATCCACAAAGAACCTGTGGTGGTGCCGCAAAGCCCCGATCTTTTCACAAAACGACGTATACAAGTGGAATGACGTGACGAGGCCCCGGATATAGCTCCATTCATAGGCAAGGTAACCGGCGAGAAGTTCATCGGCACCCTGACCGTCGAGCACCACCTTCACGCGCTCTGCGGCAAGCCGCATGACACAGTACTGGGCATAGATGGAGAGCGAGCCAAATGGCTCGTCCTGCATGTACAGGATCTTCTGAAGGTCATCCCATACCTGTCCTGCCGAAGGTTCCGTCCGGTACGCATCGACCCCCGATACCGTGACAACCTCATCGATATACCGGCTCTCATCGAACTGCGGGTCGGTGAATACTGCGGAGAAGGTCTTCTGCCGGCTGCCGACACGCTCCGGCGCCTCGTCCCTGATGATCCCATTGATCAGAATCGTGAGTGCCGAGGAGTCGATCCCGCCCGAGAGGCAGGTGCCTACGGCGACATCGCTGCGCAGATGGATCCGGGTGGCATCCGTTAAGAGTCCGAGCAGCCGGGCAGCTGCTTGTCCGTCGGCAATACCGGATGATACTGCCGGGTTAACCGTGAGATCCCAGTACCGGAACGGTTCCCTGTGGCCTGTTGCGGTCACCACCATCGCGTGGGCCGGCCGGAGCTGGGAGACTCCCGCAAACATCGTCCGTTCCGTATGGTCAAGCACGCCCCATGCAAGGTAGGTCCGGAGCATCTCATCGTCCGGCTCTGTCCCGACATCCGGGTGGGCGAGCAGCGCCTTGATCTCGGAGGCAAAGAGAAAGGACCCTCCAGATTCCGTATAGTAGAACGGTTTGATCCCGAACCTGTCGCGGGCACAGAAGAGATGCTGCTTGTTCTCGTCCCAGAGTGCAAATGCCCACATGCCGTTGAACCGGGCAAGGCAATCCTCCCCCCATTCCTCGTACGCGTGCACGATTACCTCGCTGTCGCCCTTTGACCGGAACACGTGCCCGCACCTGACGAGTTCCTCGCGCAGTTCCACAAAGTTGTAGATCTCCCCGTTGAAGACGAGCTGAAGCGACCCGTCTTCATTGGCCATCGGCTGGTGTGCATCTTCCGAGAGGTCGATGATTGCAAGGCGCCGGTGAGCGAGCCCGGTGCTGCCCTTGATCCAAGTGCCCTGCCCATCGGGACCGCGGTGGGCGATCCGCTCCGACATCACGGCGAGGAGCCGGGGGTCAGGTGGGGCCCCGTTAAAACAGTACTGCCCCGCAATCCCGCACATTACCTAACAGGTTCGC
>JAPKXV010000333.1 GCA_026394635.1 Methanoregula sp.
AGCACTAGGAAACTACTTGGCCGGCAAATACCATTACGGTAACGTTTTTACAATGCTTTGCCCTATTAAGAGGCATGCAGGCTGACAACGAGTACATCACCGTCCTTTCCCATCTTTACGAAAAATCATTGATTCTCCACGATATTGGGATGTTTCACAAGGTTCTTTATTTTTACTTTGTGGACTCCCTCGCCCATATCGATTATACCGCCAGTATCTACTGCTACAACTACCAGTCCCCAAAGATCATCATGGGAGGCGAGTATCTCCGCTGGCGCATTGACGAAGAGAAGAAAGGGGACCGTGCAAAGTTTGCGGCATTTGTCAACTGGCTCAAACGTGAACATAAAGAAAAATTCTCCCGCATCCCCTCTCTCTGGCAGATGATCTACGATGACGAAGACCCGGCAGGGTACCGCAGTTTCCGTATTGTAATGGACCCGGACAGCAGGAGTGAAATTCCGGCCGACATGTTTTTTATCATGATCGATGAATTTTTCGAGCCTGACTTTTTAAAAAGCCTCTATGCGGATGCCTCACTCGCGATCCTGTTTGATGCTTTTACCAGCCGGACCTCCTCTCCATAGGTGTGTATTTTTTTATGGATGTCACCCGCATTTGCAGTGATCTTGTAAAAATCCGCAGCGAGAACCCTCCGGGAACAACGCGCGATATCATTGGATATATCCGTTCCCTGCTTGAAGCATGGGGCATTCCCTCTATTGTAACAGATCAGGGTGACGGCAAGTGCAACCTCGTTTCCGAAACGACAAAGAACAACCTGTTGTTCTGCGGTCATGTGGATGTTGTACCTGCACTCGATGAGGGCTGGAGCATCCCCCCCTTCTCCGGCGCTGTACTGGGTGGTTCGGTGTGGGGCAGGGGTTCAACGGACATGAAAGGCGGATGTGCGTCCCTTCTTGCTGCCTGCCACGATCTCAAAGAATCCGGACATGATCTGCCGGTGCAGCTCGCGTTTGTCTGTGATGAGGAGACGGGGGAGGTCTCAGGTATCCGTTATCTTCTCGCTCACCATATGATTCTTCCCGGTGACTGCCTGATTGCCGAACCGACACCCGCCCGGCACCCCAACATCGGCCAGAAGGGACTCATCAGGCTCGAATTACAATTTGTGGGGACCCCGGCTCACGGCTCCCTGTATCCCGCTGTTGGAGTCAGTGCCATCATGGAAGCCTGTGCTCTTCTCGATTATGTGAAAATACTCAACGGAAAGCAGTACCCATTGGGTGATGATGTGCAGGAAATTGTCACGCGTTCCTCCCGTGTGCTGGGCGAAGAATTCGGTCTTGACCAGGCAACCGATGTCCTGACGAAACTGATGTTCAATCCCGGCATCATCAGGGGGGGCGAAAAATCCAATATCGTGTCCCAGCGCTGTGATCTCGACCTTGAAATACGGGTGCCATGGGGTTGTTCGATTCCCGATCTTCTCGAAGATATCCGGCGCCATGCCCCCCACGGGACAATTACCACCCAGACAACGCACGAGCCATCGATCACCCCGCCCCAGTGTAGGCTTGTTTCGGTCACCTGTGATTCCGTAAACGATATCTACGGCGGCGAGGTATTTCCCATCATCCAGTGGGCGGCAAGTGACGCACGCCATCTCAGGGCAGCCGGATTTCAGGTGGTCGAATATGGGCCGGGCGAGATGCAGTTTTTGCACGCAGCAAACGAACACGTCTCCATCGACTCTTTACAAAAGGCATCATTGGTTTACCAGAAGATCATGCATGACTATGCACGGCCACAAAACCAGTGATTATTGAAGATAAGATTCCGGTATAGGTACCACAGGAGGTACTCCGGAAAATAGTCTTGAGGAGTTTTTTTAGTCACTTCATCCTTTTCCAAGCTCATTTTTTTAAAGAAAGGGTAAAGTGCCAACTTTGCATCAAAATTTTTCTGAATCTATGATTGAATCCATAATCTTAGTCGCTCTTGGGGGCTTCGGCTTGGCCTTCGCCCCCGCCGCTGTGGCATCCCCCGGTTGCGATAGACTGACAGGAGGTTGACATTCAACTCTGAAAATTTACACAATATCAGCCATCACTTTTTCTTTACATTTTTTAGGAACAGAATTTCGTTTAGTGAATACGTCTAAAAGGTGGGGATGATTAGGGTGTTAATCTGGTAGTTTACCTAAAAAATTTAAAATTATCGTCTTTGTATCCCAAGAACCAGAGCGGCACTGATAACAGCTGCCAGTGTTGCCCACGCCGGCAGAGGGGTGTATGTCGTTGTTGCAGGAGTTCCAGAATCTGTTTGTTCAGGAATTGCGGCAGCAACTTCCAGGGTTGCGGATGGTGTTGCCGGAACGGTAGTTGCTGGTATGATCGGCAGAGGCTCAGCATTCGTTGTCGTCACTGCGACAGGTCTTGTTGTGGGAAGCGGGGATCCCTTAATCGTATACACCTGTCCCCGGTTCACCGCGAGATCCTGGTTCTTTCTGGCCTCATCATATGCAGGGTTGATACTCAGTGCGGATTTGAAACAATCAAGGGCGTCCTGATATTTTCCCAGCTCAAGGAAAGCGACCCCTTTATAATTCCAGACTTCTGCATCAGAAATCGTGATCTGGGTACAGCGGTTGAACGCATCAAGTGCCTCCTGCGGTTTTCCTAGCGACAACAATGCCCGCCCTTTATTGTACCAAGGAAAAATATTTGACGGGTCCA
>JAPKXV010000336.1:0-425 GCA_026394635.1 Methanoregula sp.
TGCGATATGGACAAGATGGAGACAAAAAGGACCGGGTCCTGCAGGTACTTCCCGGCTCCCGGGTCCGGCTGGCTCTCGTGTGCCGTCGCGGTACGAAAGGCCCGTCGCAGGATAACCGGACCGTGATTTTGTTTTTGTAAAAAGGATTTTATCTCCTCAAATTTGCGGGATTCGGCATGTTTCAAAATTAGAGGAGTGATGAAACTGCTATATATCATATTACCGTATTGCCTTGTATGGGGTACATGATCCGAAACCTGCTGATGATGGGGCTTGTGGTTGCGATCGTTCTCTCCTGCATCCCGTTTGTTCACGCAGATTCCGACATACCGGGGCCAATTGGTGTGCCGACAACAGAACCAACAACGGTGCCGACATTTATTCCGGTTACCGCTCCAACAACAGAACCCACCAGAGAACCGACC
>JAPKXV010000336.1:430-4038 GCA_026394635.1 Methanoregula sp.
ACCAACAACGGTGCCGACATTTATTCCGGTTACCGCTCCAACAACAGAACCCACCATCACCATAACACCGAAACCGATTGGAGGTGGGAAAGGCTGGATTGACACCTACGGTAATGTCGACGGTGCAACCGTCTCCTTTGACGGCAGTGTACAAGGCACCATTGCCGGTGGCATGCTCTCTGTCGGGGTCTCGCCGTCCGGTACACCGGTACGCACGATCACGGTCTCAAAGGGCGGGTACACCAGCTGGTCCGGTTCCCTTTCGCACATGCCGGCCGACCAGGAACATGTCGCGGTCTATGCGACCATAAATCCCCTCCCGACTCCTCCTACTCCACCGGTACCGCCCCAGACCGGTGCAATCTATGCCCAGTCCTCCCCGGGTGGCGCAGCAATATATCTGAACGGGGCGTTCTCCGGGTATGCCCCGCTCACGATCCCGAACCTGCCACCAAATTCTTACTCCATGAAAGCTACCCTGAGCGGGTACTCCTCCAACTCGCAGATTGTTACCGTATATGCCGGGCAGACTGCGACGTATTATTCCCAGCTCCCGCCGTCCCCGCCGGCACCCCGCCCCACCGGCACGGTATACGTGACAAGCAACCCAAACTCAGCGCAGGTCTATGTGGATGGCAATTACCAGGGGAAAACCCCGCTGACCGTTACCCTGTATCCCGGCAACCATAACTTCCGTCTATCCCTCTCCAGTTACAATGACTATACCGCAACCGTCTCCGTCAATGGCGGCACCGCCCAGAACCTGAACGCAATAATGACAACGGCAGTCTACGGCACGGTATTCATCACCTCAATGCCCGGGGCGAGCGTGTTTATGGACAACAATGCCCAGGGCGGGATCCCGTCATCGGGTTCCCTGACCCTCAACAATATTGCAAACGGGAACCATCTCTTCAAGGTAACCGCTCCCGGTTATAACGACTGGATCAATACCATCTATGTGAAGCCCAACGTGGTGAACCCTGTCACGGCAACCCTTACCCTGCCGGGACCCAACCCGACACCGGTACCGCTGACCGGCGGGTTGGATATCGTATCCACACCTGCGGGAGCTGAGGTCTATGTCGATAACCAGTTCCGTGGATACACCCCGTCAATGATCACCGGCATTCCTGCCGGGCAGCACCAGATCCTGCTCAGGAATACCGGGTATGTCGATTACCCGACCACCGTCACGATACTTGCGGGACAGACAATCCCGGGTGCGTTCAGTATGCAACCTGCACCCACACCGACGCCGGCATCCAGCTCCTCGGTACTGGTCCCCATTGCGGGGCTTATGGTGTTGATTGCAACCGTTGGTATTTTCAGGAGGCGAATCTGATATGACCAGTTCCTGTCCATTATCACAAAACCCCTGGGTGTATGTCCTTGTTGTTACGATCGTCATTGCATCACTCACCGGGTATGCATATACCGGAACCAGAACGGCTCTTGACACGACCGTCCACAAAGGGCTCGAGTCGACCGCCGCGGTGATGGCAACCCAAATCAATGCGAGCGATATTGCCGGGTTGATGCCCGGTGACGAGGGATCGCCGCGGTATAGGGAGGTCGTCAACCAGCTGCGCACCATGCGCAGTATGGATGACCAGATCCTCAATGCATATATCCTGAAGGTGAACCCGGACCAGTCGGCAACGTTCCTTGTTGACGACCTCTATCCCGATGACCCCGCAGGATCGGCAAAAACCGGCGAGCTCTCGACAGATCCCAACAGGATGGAGATCTTCAGGGCCCTTTCTGTCCCCACATCTTCAAAGGAGCCCTATACGACAAAGTATGGATCCTTTATGTCCGCGTATGCTCCGATCGATGATTCGCAAGGAGGATCCGGAGGCAATACCTCTGCGGTGCTTGCGATTGACATGTCGGCCAGTACATATATGAATGCCGTGAATTCCAGCGGGTATGCGATCCTTCTCGCAGGGATTGTCTCCATCCTTCTTGCAGGGATTGGGATCCTGCGTTGGGGAAAGCCCAAAAAATAAATCCGGGACGGTAAGAACGAGGGTAGATCACGGTACAGGAGTACCTGCCTGCAGGGGTTGCCGGAGACTACACATTTTTTGCTGTGCGGAGCCTTTCTGTCACTCATGAAACCTGTCGTCGGTATTGCGATCCTTCTCCTCTTCTGTATCCTCGCCTGCGGATGCACCGGGCAGTCCCCCGCATCATCACCGCTTGCGAAAAACCAGGCCGGTGAACCTCCGGCAAATCCCACTACTCCTGCCACCGCCGCTCCCACCGCCGGATCCGTTATCTCCGTACTGTCAGACAGCCGCCCGAATACGACGCTCTCCTTAGACCCCGGTGTGATCATCGTAGCATTCCAGGCACAGGACGCGCAGTTCATGCATATCTCACTGTACTCATCAGGGACGGTTATCCCGGATAATTACGCTGAAGCGGCTACTTTCTCTACAACCGGCCCCTATAATGGCTCTGTGGCATTTAAGATTCCAAAAAAGGGTGAATATTTGTTGAATATCAAAAGTTGGGGGGGGATATGGACTGCAGAGGTATCCCGCCTCTCGGGAGATACTCCCCTGAAGGTACCTTTGAATTTTTCAGGAGCGGGTATGATGGTGACACCGGTGTTCTATCTTGAAAAAGGGGAATACATATTTGGGCGGAATGAGACCATGCTCACCTCCCCGTGGTTTTACCTCCAGTACGCAAACGGCAGCAGCCTGATGGACCCGAATAATACCTATGTCCAGCCCGGCTTTGGCGTTGCCTCTTCAGAAACATTCCGGTTCGTTTCCCTACCGGAATCCGGGACGTATTTCTTGTCCGTATTTTCCGACAAGAGCCCGAACAACTGGTCTGTATCCATCATCGCCCTTCCGGAGATTCCCCTCTCCCGGGGACACGGCCCGGTCATCACGCAGTCGGGGGAGAACGGCACCCTGTAAAGAACTGACAGGAGAGACCATTCCCCAACCTCTTTTCCGTTTGCTCAACGTTGTTACCCGGATGAACGATTATAAATACCCCGTAATGATAGCAGGTGGTTTACTGCACACCGGCGATCCGGTACGCACCCTTCGGCACCGTAATCTCAAACCGGGCTCCTTTGCCCGGCTTCCCGGTTTCCCGGATAGTGATATGAGTGATAGTAAGAATCTCACTGGAGAGGAACAGACCAAGCCCTGTGTTCTTTCCAAAACTCCGTTCGAATATCTGCTCCTTCTCTCGAAGATCCGCTCCTTCTCTTCATCCGGTATACCCTCGCCATCGTCTTCGCATACGATCAGATAGTCATCGCCGGATTCCCGCACAGAAAACCGGATCGTCGTGATCTTCCCGCCATACCGCGCTGCATTATCCATCAGGTTGTAAAAGACCTTTACAACCAGCGGGTCGGCGAACACTTCTGCTCCGGCGGGGAGATCGTTTTTCACCATGACCTTTCCGGGCAGGGCTTGCTTTGCCGCAGTGTCCACGAGTGTGCGGCAGTCCTGCCAGGTGGGAGCTTTGACACCGATCTCCTCGTATTCTTCCGTGAACCGGATCATGGCGGAGATTCGCTGCGCAGTGGTTGTGGCCTTCCGGCAGTATCCATTGAGCGTGGGATCGGGCTG
>JAPKXV010000194.1 GCA_026394635.1 Methanoregula sp.
ACCTTTCCGTACCAGCCGGACATAGTTCAGCTCGTGCTTTTTGCATACCTCATCGGTCCGGACTGCCCAGCCCCACTGGGTCACCGGGAGCCCGATGTTAAAGGTGCACGCAGGATAGCGCGAGCACCCGATAAACTGGCTGGATCCCCGCAGGTGTTTGATCGCGAGCGTCCCGTCACCGCAGACCGGGCATGCGCCAAGGTTCATCTCTTCTGCGGTCCGGTTCCGGATATCGTCACCGATCACCTGTTCATGTGCTTCGAGCTGGTCGAACGCCGCATGGAGCATCTCGCGGGACTCTTTTATCACATCCTCTCGTGTCCGTGTGCTCTCCTTGATCTGCTGCATGTGGGCTTCGAGGGTCTGCGTCATGTCGGGTTTTGTGATGGTGTCGGCATGCTGCTCCATCGACTCGGTGACCACCCTGCCGACGAGCGTGGGGTGCAGGGGGTTGCCTTCGACATATTTGCGGGAGACCAGTTTTGCGATCACTTCATGTCGTGTGCTTTTCGTGCCCAGCCCCAGTTCCTCCATCCGCTGGATCAGCCTGCTCTGGGTGTACCGTGCAGGGGGCTGCGTCTGCTTCTCATCGAGCGTGACCTTGTTGATCGGCAGCTTCTCGCCCGCTGCAAATGGCGGCAGGATGGTCTCTTTTGCCTCGGAGAAAGGGTAGACTGTGTGCCAGCCGGGTTCTATGATCTGCCCGCCGGTGCTGGTATACTCCTCGCCCCCTGCATGGGTAGACGGTGTGCCAGCCAGGTTCTGTGAGCTGCCCGCCGGTGCTGGTATACTCCTCGCCCCCTGCATCGAACAGGACTTTGAGCGTCTTCCACTGTGCATCGGGCGCAAGTGTTGCAAGGAACCGGCGCAGCACGAGCTCGTAAATCCTGAACGCATCATCCCCGATCATGTCGCGGTTTGCTGCACCCGTGGGGTGGATGGGGGGGTGATCGGTGGAGGACTTCTTGCCCCGCGTCGGGACGTCGCGCCGGTGCGCCATGACCCATTCCACATCCTTCTTAAAAGGGGTATTCTGGATCGTCTTTAAGATCCCGGTCAGGTCAAGCGACGGGGGGTAGACGGTGTTGTCGGTCCTCGGGTAGGAGATGTACCCGTTCATGTACAGGTCCTCGGCGACCCGCATCGCGTTTGCGGCGGAGAAATTGAGCCGTGCCGCAGCGACGATGAAGCTGGTGGTGTCGAAAGGAGACGGCGCCCGGTCCTGCTTGGTTCCAGCTATCACATCGGTAACGACAAGCGGCGGTTTTGTCCGGTCATGAGCCTGCTGTGCCACCGCTTTGTCTTTGAACCGCCCGTTCGTATGCCGGGCTTCGATGACATCCCCTGATTTTTGCGTCTCAAGAGCAAGCTGCCAGTAGGTCTCCGGCACGAACGATTCGATCTCTTTCTCACGGTCCACGATCATGGCCAGCGTGGGCGTCTGCACCCCGTCTGCACCCGGCCGACTGAGAGGATGTTCTGCCCACCCCTGCGGGCTGCAAGCGAAACAAACCGGGTGAGCGACGCCCCCCACATCAGGTCAATCGACTGGCGTGCCTCCCCGGCAGCAGCCAGCGCGAAATCGAGATCGGTTGTGTGGGAGAACGCATGACCGATCTCCTGCGGGGTAATCGCGGAGAACCGGGCACGGTCCACCGGAACCTTCAGGTTGGCGGCGCGGATCAGTTCAAATGCCTCTTTTCCTATCAGTTCTCCCTCGGTATCAAAGTCAGTGGCAATGGTGATCCGGCTGGCCTGCCGCGCGAGTTTCTGGAGGAGGTACACGATCTTTCTCTCGGTAGGCACCTTGATGGTCTTTGCATCGATCAGGCTCCGGGGGGTGGACTGCTCGCTGCGCCAGTTCTGGTAACCGGGTTCAAAGTCCACCTCGACGACATGCCCCCGCAACCCGATGGTCACGGTCTCCCCGAACGTGTACGTAGAGACGCCGCCCTCCTTCTTCTCGGTGACCTTTTTTGCGCCGGCCAGGATCTGCGCGATGCGGCGTGCCGATATGTTCTTTTCCGCGACAATGACATGCACGGCGGTTATCCCTCCTTGTTTTTGAGTGATTCGACCATCATGCGGTTCAGTTCTCCGGGATCAGATCTCCCCCGTGTCTTTTTCATTACCTGTCCGACAAGGAAGTTGAGTGCGCCGTTCTTTCCGTTCCGGTAATCCTCAACCGCTTTGGGGTTCTGTGCAATGACTTCGCTGGTGATACCCTGAAGCGCCCCGTCATCACCGGCGGTCTTTGCAAGATTTAACCGCGCTACGATCGCGTCCGGTGTTTCGCAGGGTACTTTGGTATGGCGCTGGTCGAGCATCACCCGCAGCACTTCAACCCCGCTCTTGTCGGTGATCGTGCCCTCGTTGATGAGCCGGACCAGCCCGGTGAAATTCTGGGTATCCACCGAATCAAGGCTCATGTCCCGGTAGTTCAGTTCCCCGATCAGGGTGTCGGCGATCCACGTGGCAGCGGGCGTTGCAAGGCCTTGGGGATCGGCGGCAACGACCTTTTCATAGAAGTTTGCAAGTTTGAGTTCGCCGGTCAGGGTGCGGGCATGGTTCAGCGAACAGCCGTACTGTGCAATGAAACGTTCTCTCCGGGCATCGGGGAGTTCCGGTAATACGATACCGGCAACCCATGACCGGACATGGAGCGGGCGCAGGTCCGGCTCCGGGAAGTACCGGTAATCGTGCTCCTGCTCCTTGGAACGTGCAGACTGGGTGATCCCCCGCGCCTCAACGAAGTGGCGGGTCTCACGGTCGACTTTTAATCCCCTGCGGAGCAGGTTCTTCTGCCGGGTGATCTCGAAGTTGAGGGCTTTTTCCACGCCCTTGTACGAGGTGATGTTCTTTACCTCCACCCGCTCGCTGCCCACAATCGAGATGTTGGCATCGACACGGATCGACCCCTCCTTTTCACTGTCAAACACCCCGAGGTACTCGAGTGTTGCGCGGAGTTTGTTCAAAAACTTCCGTGCCTCTTTGGGCGAGCGCATATCCGGCTCGCTGACAATCTCGATGAGCGGGATGCCGGCACGGTTGTAGTCGACGAGGGAATACTTCCCCCGCTCCGCATTGCCCATGTGCACGAGCCTGCCGGGGTCTTCCTCGACGTGGATGCGGGTGAGGCGCACGCGCTTCTCCCCGCTTTCGTCCCCCTCGATCTCAAGATATCCACCCTCGGCAAGCGGCTTGTCGTACTGGGTGACCTGGTATGCCTTGTCAAGGTCGGGGTAGAAGTAGTTCTTGCGCGAGAACTCGGACTCGTGGAGGATGGAGCAGTTGAGCGCTTTTGCCACCCGCATCGCGTACTCGATCGCCTTTTTGTTGAGCACCGGCATTGAGCCGGGAAGCCCGAGGCAGACCGGGCAGACATGGGTGTTGGGGCCGTCGTTCCGGTAATCC
>JAPKXV010000363.1 GCA_026394635.1 Methanoregula sp.
ACCTGTGTAATGTGAGGAACTATTGCCTCCGCGCCAGTATTTTGATATAATCCGCCCATTATATCAAAATTTTCTATTGATTTTCGTATAATGGGAATATCATCGAGCCATGAAAATGCAACAATTTCATCAAAAGGTAAAACCTTCCCTATCCCAAGCGAGACAATATCTTTACCCAATATCTCGTCCTCAATGTAGCCCTCTCGTTTCCAGACAAGGAGCGGAATGTGTGACTGAACCGCTTCCGAAATCGAGCTATACCCGCATTTTGTGACGATAAGGTCACACATGTTCAGCCAGTTCTGGGACTCTGTTTCCTCTTCTGGAATAGTCATCACCTTCATTCTCGCAGGAACCGGCACGCCCAAAGGAAGAAGAAATGTTACTCCATTTCTCTGCGGCAGATTCCGATAGTGATCAACCGAAAGATCGAAAATCCTGCCAAGACCAAGATAAATTACCGTGTCGCTCTCAGGAATCTTAAATTTCTTTCGCATATCCTGACGAGAAACCGTGACCCTTCTTGCAAGAAGCGGGATCTCGATGCGGACCGGAAAAAGATCCATTCCAAAGGAAAATGGCAGGACAAAAGCGACTGACGCCATCAGGTAAGCGTTTTGGATCCGCTCCACGGAAGGGGAATCCCCAAAGAGCTCCCGGTAAACGGAAAGCCAGGTGAAGTTGGATACAGCTATTCCGGAAATTCCCAGTGCATGTGCCACAAGAAAAGGCTGAGGGGTAATATCAGAGATGATGCCGGTGACTGAGTGTTCCCGGCAGAACTCAGTCTCGTTCCGGATATACTCGTCCCAGCGATCCATCCATGCGGAAAATGCTGCATAGGTTTTCTCCCCATCCACTTGAGATGTTCCGGGTTGAAGTATAATGTCGGGATCATTCCGGCACCGCAATACCCTCACCCGGGGATCCTGAAGAGATTTCCTGACGAATTCAAACGGTCCGTACGTTTTTACAAAAAACCGGACGTTCAGATCAGCAGACAAAATTTTCCTGATGAGTGCTATCGAACGGGATGCATGCCCCATGCCATAATCGCTGATATAGAATGCAATGGTTTTCATGATCTTGGATTAGCCAGCCTCAGTTCCTGCACCTAAAACGGGTCTTATCGGCATCCCCTGCACAGGGTTCCTGTTTCACATCGCCCAACTCTACCTCTTCGAGCGCTTCAAAACCATGCCCCATAGCAGAAGCTGATGACATCCCCTGCCATGACAACCCGGCTCTTAAGGATATACAGGGAATCATTATAAAAATCAACCTTCATGGATCCGTTTCTAAAAAACCCTGATAAACCCTGCCGGTTCTGGGAAGCCATGATGAACGTTGGCTTGCCGATTTCTTATGAAAATGCCTCCGGCATTTTCATTTTGTATGCTTGTGGCAGACGAGCATCATGTACGTTGTCATGCTAAAAATGATCTCCAAAATGTCCTGCACGATGCGTGATGCTGGATTGTGAATGTATAGTTCGATCATCGTCCCTGTAAGATGGTGCCTAACTCCGAGTTATAGGGATAGATTGTCCGGAGTAACAAAATGTGCTTCCGGTTCATTGAAATTCCGGCGGAAGATGAATGCGATTGGATTCACGGTATCAAGAATTTTTTTTTAAACATTGAAAAAAAAAAAAAAAATGTATCTCAGACCAAGGGCGACATTAATGTGCACCCCACCATTTCTTCGGGAACGTCTTTTTTAAGATCGCATCGCCCTCACCAACCGGGGAGAGCCCTGCCGCACGCATATCAGCATCAACCATGATCTTCACCAGTTCAGCAAACCGGATCTTCTCATTTATATTTACTCACCTGACTTCGCCACTTTGCGATAGCTGGTGCTCAATTTTTGCACCAATATCATTCGCCAAATCGGGTTTACCAGCAGTTTGGAGCTCCTAAACTACCATACTCCCGGTGAAGGAAACGGTAATGATGTACCGGGAACAGAAAACCCCGGTACTATTGTTGTACCGAATATCGAACAAGCTTCTGGATCAGGAGATATCTGGCCCGGAACCCCGGCGAAATCTGGTTCAAAAGGTGATGCCATATGACCCGGGGATACAAGCCGGTCGTTGCGATCGGCGAGGCACAGCGCAAGGCAACTGTATGGGGATTCATGCTAATCGCACTGGTGACAGAGGCAAAGCTCCCGTTCGATTTCGTGATCAATGACCGGGGCTGCACAAGCCTTGTCCGGGTCAGGAGACTGAAGTACGCACAGTATTCAATTCCCGAAATCCTGAGGCTCTGTGCACCGGAGATCAAAGAGTTACGTGAACCGAAAATCCCGGATGGGATCTTCAGGGAACTCTGGGTGAGAGGATCTGACCGGACATGGCACCGGTATCTCGTGCTGGCGGATGGCATTGAACCACTTGAAAATGAGGATGACCAGCTGGATGAAAATGATCCCGCCGGGTCTCCAACTGCTGATCCGTGATAACCCAATAACACTCTCTTTTTATCCGTTTGACTGTCCAGCAATTGGCATGGCTTATTGGACAGACTCTTTCTTACGTGAGCTATGTAATCCGGGACAAAATTTTAGAGTAACGTCGATTTCCCCGCCCCATTCCGCCCGATAATCCCCACAGCCGCGCCCTGCTCCACATCGAAGGACACATCCTTGAGCGCCCAGAAATCCTCGGCAGGAGGAGCACGATGAA
>JAPKXV010000174.1 GCA_026394635.1 Methanoregula sp.
CTGGAAGCATTACTGGTGCGGCACCAACCGGGTTACGCACTTCATCGGTGGGGACATCATCTACCACCACTGCATCTTATGGCCGGCACTCTTACAGGCTGCAGGCTATGGTGTACCGCATGCGATTGTAGCTTCCGGGCAGGTGAAGGTGGACGACCACAAGTTCTCGAAGTCACGGGGATACGTGGTCTGGACAAATGAGGATTACCTTGACAAAGGCCTGCCTGTCGATTACCTGCGCTATTACCTGCTCTCGTACACCAACCACACCAAGGAACTGAACTTCTCGTGGAAGGTCTTTGGCGAGCGGATCAACAACGAAGTGGTCAATATCTTTGGCAACTTTGTATACCGCACCCTTTTCTTTGCCCACAAGGAATTTGGCGGGGTGCCGGAAGGAACTGCCGATCCTGCAATCATCGCGGAAATTGAAAAATGCACAAAATCGGTTCATAGGTTCATGCAGGACTATGAATTCAAAGGTGCGGTGGACGCCATGATGGGCCTTGCAGCGTTTGGCAATACCCACATGCAGGGGAATGCTCCCTGGAAACTTATAAAAACCGACCGTGCTGCCAGCGCACAGGTGATCAAAAACTGCGTCCAGCTCATCAAAGCCATCACCCTCCTCATCGAACCGGTGATGCCGTCAAAGGCGCAGGAATGCTGGGCGATGCTGGGATATACAGATGAACTCGCAGAGCACCCGATCTCTGAAGCAACACAGGAAGTCAGACCAGCAGGTATCCCGGCACCAAAACCGCTCTTTGCCAAAATGGAGGATACGCAGGTTGCAGAGCTTGACGCCCTGCTCCAGAAGCGCGTGAAAGAAGCAGACAAGAAATCGGAGAAGATACCCATGGTTACATTCGAGGAATTCCAGAAACTGGACATCCGAATTGGAAAAGTGCTGTCCTGCGAACCGGTACCAAAATCAAACAAGCTCCTGAAACTGGTTGTCGACATCGGCTCGGAAAAACGCCAGATCGTTGCCGGTATGCAGCAGTTCTACAAACCTGATGAGCTGGTCGGAAAAGATGTTGTCGTGGTCACTAACCTTGCACCCGCAACAATCTTCGGTGTGGAGAGCAACGGGATGATCCTTGCGGCAGGGGATGCGGCTTCGTTGCTCGTGCCGCTCCGGTCTGTGGAGCCGGGGAGTAAGATACGATAAAAAAAGATAATCCGATCTTTTTTCTTAGTGCAGTGCTTCGGTGATCGTCGCCCTCACTTGCTCATGTTTCTCAGTCTCAAGCGCCTTTTCAAGAGCGGCGGTTACCTTTTTACCGCCAATCGCCCCAAGTGCCCTTACTGCCATCATCCGGACATACTTGTTCTCGTCCTTGAGCAGGATGATCATGGGTTCGAGCGCATCAGAATCCCCGAGTTCACGCAGCCCTTTTGCTGCCATGTACCGTACATGCTCCCGGTTGTCCTTGAGCGCTGCAATCAGCGGCTTGACGGCCTTCTCATCAGCGATCTTTCCCAGCGCTTCAGCCGCCCGGTACCGTGTCTCCCATTTCGGTTCCTTCATCGCAGCAGCAAGCGGTTCGACTGCTGCTTTGCCAATTGAGGAAAGGGCAAGCGTAGCCTGCTCCCGCACAGACTTATCAAAGTCTGCAAGCGCTTCAATAAGTGGCTGGATGGCGCGGGGGTTTTTTGCCTCCCCGAGAAGGTATGCCGCATACTGCCGGACTTGGGGGTCAGTACTGTTCCGCAGTGCCTTGACCATGCTCTCAAGTCCCCCTTTCTCGATCTCTTCTGCCCCATCCGGTTTTTGGGGTACGTAATTTTCTGTCATAACCTTTTCCCACAGGTATATTTCCCGGGCATTATTTAAGGCCGATCACCCAGATGTTGGGTTACACCTGGGCAGCAGGCGCAAAGTAATCCTCCAGGGTAGCCTGCTAGCCTGTTCGCAGACCGACTTATAACTGCAAATTCCTTCGCAGTTAACCATGAAACTATATATTCCCGCAATTGATGGATTGGTATGAACTACAAACTTGTTGCACTCATCCTGGTGTGCTGTGCAGTTGCAGCAACCGGCTGCATGGGGGTTGCAGACAGTATACTACCAAACCAGAGGACATCATCAGCGGGGAGCGCGATGGACTCAAATTTCCAGGGGCTTTCCGAACAGAAAGCAACTTCCGCATACCCGATTGCAGTCCCGGCCGCTGCTCCATCGGCATCCGGCAGCAGCGGCACCATCCCGGGCACCGGTATCGAGACCAGGATCATCAAGACGGGAACAGCGACCATTGAGGTGCAGGATGTTACTGCATCAGCAGATGCACTGAAGGCGCTGGCGGTGCAGAAAGGCGGGTACCTCTCATCACCAAGCATCCAGAAGAACACCAACAACCGGCTGTACGCCACTGTCGTGCTCCGGGTCCCGCAGGCACAGTTTGAACCTACCATGGAGGGGGTCAGGGCAGTCGGCACAATAAAATCCGTTTCGACGTCCGGACAGGATGTTACCGAGGAGTATGTCGACATGCAGGCCCAGAAGGCCTCGTACCAGAACCAGCTCGCGCAATACAATGAGATCATGAAGAAGGCTGACAAGATCGAGGACGTCATCAAGATCCAGACACAGATCAACCTGGTGCAGACCGCGCTGGACCGGATCGAGGGCAGGATGCGGTACCTTGACAGCAGGATCGACCTCTCCACGATCACCGTGAACCTGCAGGAACCCGAGCCGGTCGGTGGCGAGACCGGGCATTCCTTCATCACCGCGATCAACGAAGGAATCGGTGGGTTCCTTGGCATGATCGATGCGCTGATCATCCTCTTCTTCACGTTTCTCCCCCTTATAATCATCGGAGGAGCTGTCTATGGGGTCTACCGCTGGAGAAAGAATAAAAATGTGGTTGTATCTCCGGCACCCCCGCAGCAGGAGAAAAAACCCTGATCTTTTTTTAGTCTTTAGGCACCCGCAATCATTCGTTTTTAATTTTGGCAAAGTTCATGACGAATCAACAGAAGGTCAATTCCATTTTTTTAAAAACGATTCCGGTAGAGTATCCGGCACTGTTCAGGTAAAAAAGGGATATTTTTTAAGGATGAGGGGTGGTCTGCACCGTGGTGACGTTCCCGGTCGGGGAGGTTGTGGGTTGTACTGTCGGGGTCGCGGTTGTATTGACTGCGGTCTGGGTGCTGGTTGGTTTTACCGTAGGAGTTGTCATGGGTTTGAAGTCGGCAAGTATATCAACGGTTCCTTTTGGGACCGTGGTGGGGGCGCTCTTGATAAGGGTACCGTCCTTGTAAAGTTCCACTACGAGAGCATTTCCTGATCCGTCACTCTTCTGGAACGATATCTGGACCATCCCCCCCTCTTTGACTGGTATTTGGTAGAGCTGGTCACCGGTACCCGCCACCTGTGCCTGGTTCCCCGGGGTACCGTACGAGCCAGTCCATGCCCCGGGATAACTCACCTTCACCCATACCCCGGTCGGGGGAATGAGCGGTTGTGGCGATGTTGTCGGGACCGGGACGGTTGTCTCAACCGTTGTGGGGACTGCGGTTGTGGGCATTGGAGTGGGCGTGGCAGACGGTGTGGCCGTGGTGGTGACCGGAGCTGCGTCCCCACCGGTGTTATCCTGCTGGGCTTTCAGTACAATAAATGCCCCGCCGATGACCGCGATGATCACGATGATGATTGCGATTGCGGCAAACAGTTTGCGGCGTGGACCCGGTGCAGGGCGGGTGGTGGGGGGAGGTGAGATTGGGGGAATGGTTGCGGGAGCAGGCTGCTGGGGCAGGTCTTTTCGTAAGAACAACTGCGGAAAAATTGACCGGTTCCTCTGTACCGTTGCCGCTGGTTGTGGGACCGCATCGTCCGAGGGAGGCACCTCAGGTGAGGCTTCCGGTGGTGCTGAGGGTTCTGGTTCCTTGGGGGTATGGGATGGCACGAGAGGTGACAGTTCAGTCCTTGGCACGGAATCCTCGATCAGGGGTTCGATTGACCGGATCAGTTCTTCGATAGGGCGCTCTTTGCGTTCGAGCAGTGCCGCTGAGACCATGGGTATATGGGGGGGTACATTCTGGTCAGTGAGAGGGATTTCCAGCTGTGCCGGGAAGGGGACAGAGACCTGGGGAACCGGTTGCGGGGCAGGCTGGGGAACTGA
>JAPKXV010000149.1:0-4398 GCA_026394635.1 Methanoregula sp.
GCAAGGAGACTGGCGGCGGGGATCGATGACCGCGGCAACATCCCCCGAACCAATGATATACGAATTGTGAGCGATCCCTTCAGAAACGATCGTATGAAAGAGCATCATGAGATCCCGTATCGGGAATAAACTCTGCCGCTGTATAAAGGTTGTGAACCCGTGGGGGTTTCTATTTACTCACTGCGCAACAGAATCGATCTGGTTTTGGGTTTTGATGTGTGGTCTTGTATGATCTCGCAGAGATGGGAAAGACTCACCGGCTGGTACCTCACCACTTCGGCACTCACATTGATCCTGTGGTCTTCAAAATTGATAAACGGGAAATCAGCAAGATTATTATTATGGTGGTGGCCGTGAACCACCCACCCTGAAAAAGGTTCCCCCATATTGTCCGGATCATGGATCAATAAGAAGGGGATATCCCTGTGTACCAGCGTTTCAGAGAGATGTGCATTCGTGTTTTTTCCATCATGGTTGCCCTCAATGAGGGATACGTTGCCATTCAGCCGCGGGAGATATTCTGAAGGGTGTTTTGCATCCGGGCCATAGCAGAGGTCGCCGATATGGAAGATCCGGTCGGAGGGTTTGACTGTATAGTTCCAGTTTTTGATCAGCACCTGATCCATCTCGTCTACCGCATCATGAGGAAACGGGCGGGCGCAGTACCGGATGATGTTTGCATGGCCGAGATGGAGATCACTGATGACAAAAATATCCGGGTTTTTGCGATAGTTGGGGCTGGTCAGTTCAAGACCGCTTTTTTTCCGGTGCTCTTGTAACGTTTGCCTCCACGTCCGTCCGGCAGCGGGGATGCCCGGAAAAAACCAGCGGTGCAGCATCAGGTCGTACTCAGCAAGGATGTTTCCACCCTGTACCACCGTAATCCGCAGGCCCTCTTCATCATACAGAGGCGGGCGGGCAGACAATTCCGGCAAACCTGCTTCTGATGCTTTTGAGGTACCCTGATGAAGGTGCCGGCTCCTGGAAGACCGGATTTGCTTTTCTGAAGATGATGTCGCTACGGGAGACTGGTTCTTTACGTATGCGAATATCTCTGCAGCCCGTTCACGGTCAAGCCTGTTTGCGATGGTCACGTGGTACCATTTCTGGCAGGGATCCTGGTCCCACGTGTTCAGGTTATCCGCAAGATTCCCCACCGATCGTGAAACCGTCCCGGTGAGATCTGCGAGCAGATATGTGGGGATCACCTTGTAGGCGATCACCGCACCATTGAGCCCCTGGTTTGTGTCATATCCATGGATCAGGAAAGGAATTGCACCAAAGGCTTTGGCCGCAGATTCAACCGCCTTTAAAATATCGTGTACAGAAACTCCTTTTTTTACCGTGAACGGTCCAAAAAGCGTAATATGAGGGTGTTTCTCGGCAAATTCCTCAATCCGGAAGGTTTTCACGATTCTGGCTGTGGTCTGTTTGATCCTCCATTTTGTCCTGCCGAGCCGGATCTCGATAAGGAACATATTCTCCGGAAATGTTACTTCCATGACCACAATCCGGTTTCAGTATTTTTCCCAGACAGGGTTAAACCTTCTGACGTGATTTTTTTCCACAATCCGGGATAATCGATGGCAGAATCCAAGTTCTGATACAAACCTGCGTCCCTGGCAATTTATAAAAAGACCGGATCGTGACGGGGGGCGGCCCGGAATTTTTTTATAAAAATATCAGCGAATTATATCATGGTCGATACACCAGATTAATCGATTTCACTCAAGGCACTTTTTTTTTGGTATTCCTCAATGAAAAAATGAAAAATCCGGCGAAAATTGTGATGGAGTGCCGATTCTCCAGAACCTTAATGAAAAGAGAGGATGCATTAAGGATCATGTATGTTCCGACAAGGATCTTCTTCACCAAAGGGGTGGGAATCCACAAGGACCGTCTTGCTTCATTTGAACTTGCGCTGCGGAAAGCGGGAATCGAACGCTGTAACCTGGTCTATGTTTCAAGCATCTTTACCCCGAAATGCAGAGAAATTTCCACTGCACAGGGTTTACAGGAACTAAAATCCGGCGGGATTACGTATTGCGTCATGGCCCGGAACGAGACCAATGAACCCAACCGGCTGGTATCAGCGGCAATTGGCCTCGCCCTCCCACAGGACGTGGCGGAGTACGGGTATCTTTCGGAACACCACGCATTCGGTGAGACCAAGGAAAAGACCGGCGAATATGCAGAAGACCTTGCAGCGACGATGCTTGCTACAACACTGGGTATCGAGTTTGATGTCAATGCCGCATGGTCTGAACGCGAGCAGACCTATAAGGCAAGCGGGAAGATCATCAAGACAAAGCACACATGCCAGTCCGCAGAGGGAGACAAGAACGGGCTCTGGACGACGGTTATTGCGGTTGCGATGTATTTGTAGATAATGGTACGGTAATTCAATTCACTCAATTTTTTTAAAGAAAGACAAAGTTATTGCAATTGAACTTGGTCTTTTTGTGGCAACAGCTGAAAACATGCATACATCCTTACTATGGTTACCGCTTATACTTCATGTCGTTCAATCGTAATTCCGAACTTTTTCAAATGTTTCTGAAGTCGAATAAAACCGTTCGGAGAATTTGTAAGGGATTCGATTATTGTTTCAAAATTTGTTAAATTAATTGATCGACCATTTGATGTAACCAATTGAATGTTGATTGAAATACCAACAGAATATTGAACCATTATTGGGGTGTTTCTCCATCGGATTAACGAGACCTCTTTATCGGCAGAAACCACCTGGAATTTGGTTTGCTTACCCTTAATGGAAAGTTTTCCATCAACTTTCCTTTCTAATTACCGCTCTAATTTTTCCGCGTGAAATTATTTCATTCACCGCTGCGGTTATTAGGTGTGAATCCAAAGGATCGATAATACCCCGCATCTGACGAACAAAATTCCGGATGTGTTGTTTATTTGTATGTACTGTTTGCGCCGGATTTCGAAAATGTGAAGTTTCATTGAATTCTCTTCTCCATTTATTCATAGACCGTGGGGATCGCGCAAATTTCCGAATACGTTCACTACGACAACGTGCCTCTTCTAAATACGTCCGCCCAGAAATAGGATTTATTTCTTGAAGAGCGTTCCAGATACCCTCGGCCATTTTTAATCGTAATTTAGTATTCATGTATTTGTTTCGGGGCATTCCGCTGTAAAATGCCAAAATAAACAAGATTTGCTCAAGGACCTGACGTGATAAATTTCCTGCCGCTTTAAGGAATGCCCCGTGAAATTTTTCTTGATCTTGATTGTCTAAATACCAATCAATTTGATCAATTGCTTTGAGTGGATCTTGTAAAAGTGACATTATTTGCTCGCATTCTATTATTACAAATTTATGGTTTAATAATACCGATTTTAATTAAGAAGTTGGTACTAGTGAGCATGTAATTCAGGAAATTATCTTCCCGAACCTCTTCTCTCAGTTCTGAAGGTATCATGTGACACCTTCAATTTTCCATTCAGACGTTCCATTCCGAATTAGTCTATAGTAGCCAAGAGAGACGGGCTGATACCCGTCTCTTGGGGGGGTTCCAAGAAACCCCTTGTCACAGTCCAAGGGGTGCCCCAAAGTCCACACATTCTGCCCCCGCTTGTGCCACCATGCCCCCGTGATCGGGGGACTGATTACCAGGCTTGCAATCACATGAGAGAAAATCTGTTCACCGTCGTTGACTGCCCAAAAATTCATAAAATGACAACGTGAACTTTTTCTTTCTTTAAAAAAATATGCCAGTGAAAACCCGCGCTCGGTCGCGCAAGTTTCAACCCATCCATTCTCGTTATTTCTCGCGGTATCTCTATCTCCAAGAGGTGCACCGAACTCTCGTGGAACACAGATGAGAACGGCGATCTTGAACCGCACCGTTCACACTACAGAACCATCGTTAAACGTGCACAGACGTTGTTTAATCGGAAAAATTACCCTTTGATGGGTATTCACACAAAGATACTTTGTTTCTAACGCGCAATCACGCGTCGTCGTCGTAGTGTGATCCGGGGAACTACGAGAACGGGGCGGTTGCGCGAGTGTACCCTGAATTCAGATGATTCAAATCTCAATTTACAAATAAGTTTTTTGGATCGGTTGAAATTATAATTTTCATTAGATGTTTTTGAAAAATAGGACGTAACACATCTGTGAGTATTCGATAGATCCAATTGCCCCACCTTGTATGGGAGGGCTGATAATTTCCATTAATTATCTTATATTTTATATCACAAAATGGAAATCAACCATACATATATTTCATTGCAGAAGAAATGGGTCGTTGTTCATTTCTATAAAAGTGGGGAGAACAAACGAGGTAGGGTAATATGATGGAGAAAATATTTGGGATAATAACAAACACGACCTAAAATACGAGGTTATGAGATGAGATCTACAGT
>JAPKXV010000149.1:4429-5463 GCA_026394635.1 Methanoregula sp.
ACAGTCAACACAAAGATTTCCCGATTTATCCTGATTACCGGACTTGTAGTACTTTTCATATTGGTTATCGTTACACCGGTATCTGCTGAGTCAAGGACAATTAAACAGGGAGCGACGGTGTTTATCGGTGAAGGCAACCTTGATATTACCAATGCCGTGGGGAGTTCCACTAAAATCGGCTTGTGGTCTTCTGTGCCTTCCGGTACTTCCCCAATCAAAACGGTGGATGTCAGTCAAACTCAAACTTCGTTTCTTGTGAATCCTACAGATTTTGTTGGATATACCGGTACATGGTATCGTTTAAATCCTGCTGATCAGATATCCCCCCAGGGTGTTGCATTCATTGTTGCCGATCCAACCCTTTCTATTAGGGTCTGGAACTTAGAAAATAACATTGATTTTACCGGAAAATCTCTTGTCCATGGCGATCACCTTGGGTTCCGTGTTGATACCAACATGTACGCGGCTGTTGATCCTCAATACCGGCCAAATGTCAACGCCGCTACAGATGGATACATCAATATTGAGGTGAGGGGTCCGTTCGACTGGGACACCTTTAGTCCAGGTAATTGGGAAACCTACGGCGTGCCTAGCCAAGTTCGACAGAGTACGCCCCGAACATCACTCTACAACTCCGGTGGTACGATAACTCCTCTTACTAATCAGTTTGATACTGGTGCACTTGATCAGAACGGTCAGTACAGATACCCAACGGGAGGCTACATTGTATGGGCAGAGACCACTCTTAACAAGATGAATGACAATTACCGGCAAAACAATGGTGAAGGTTACATCGGAAAGACAGTTTCCGCGTACGGTACTGTGACCATTGTTTCCGATGTGGTAAATATAGAAGCAAACAAGGAAACGGTCGTCAGCAATCAGCCGTTCTCCATTTACATCAATGGTAAGCCCAACAGCGAATACTATGTGTGGATCACGGGCACCAGCGCCATGTCTGGGGGCTATGGCAACGAGGCACCGATGATCGTGCTGAATCAACCCGGCGTATACATGGATACACCTTCAGACCC
>JAPKXV010000198.1 GCA_026394635.1 Methanoregula sp.
AATTACATCAGATATGACAAGGTCGGGTGGGGCAGACCGGATAAGCTCCAGCGCCTGCTTCCCGTTCGTGCCGGATCGGACCCGGTGCCCTTTCTTCTCCAGCACGTATTTTAAGGTCTCCAGCTGCACGGGACTGTCCTCAGCAATCACGATATCAGCAGGCTTGTTCTCTTGAGTGTTTTCAGGCATGTATTACACCTCTTTTTTTGGGATGCGGAGCACAACCGTAGTGCCGGGCGGGGACAGGAATTCAACCGTGCCGTTCAGCTGTTGGATCAGGATGTCGACCAGTTTGAGCCCGAGCGTTTTTACTTCCTCCACGCGAGCAACGGGTCGCATCCCGATACCGTTGTCACTGACCCGAATTTCCAGCATCCCGCAAGTATCAGTTCCGGCGATCGTGATCTGACCTGTCCTTTCACCAGGGAATGCATGCTTGAGGGAATTGGCAATCAACTCATTGATGACCAGTCCGAGCGGAACTGCCGTATCTATGGTTGTGGTGATATTTTCCAAAGTCATTTGAAACTGCACCTGCCTTTCCGGTATCACGTAGAATGAGAAGAGGTTGGTTGCAAGGGAGCGGATATAGGGTCCAAGGTCAATGTTTTCAATATCCCGGGAAATGAAAAGTCGTTCATGGACCATCGAGATCGCTTGGATACGGTTCTTACTTTCACTGATTGCAACCCCAACCTGCGGGTCGGAGAACTGCCGGGACTGGAGATTTAAGAGGCTGATGATAATCTGGAGGTTGTTTTTGACCCGGTGGTGGATCTCGCGGAGCATCACCTCTTTTTCATGCAGGGATTTTTCAATTTGGGTGAGTGCATTCTGTAAATCTTTCGTCCGTTCCACAACCCGCTTCTCCAGATCCTCATTGAGCAGCCGGATCTCGTCATTGGCAGTCTCGATGCGCCGCTGCAGGAGGAGCCTTTTTACGGCACTCCCCACTTCCCTGCCTACGGATTCGAGGAGCCCGGTTTCGTTCGTCGCAAAACTGTGCTCGCTTGTGCTGATAAGTACGATTGCACCAAGGATCTGCTCCGCCGATTTAACCGGGAGGATGACATATGCTTTTGCCCCCATAGCCTCAAAGATAAGCTTCTCCCGCTCCCCGTATGGCGAGTCCCGGGTGAGATCGAAGAACCCGCACTTTCCGTTGACGAGCACGTCAACATTATGAGGCGCGTTTGGGTCCAGCCTGCCAAGCAAATCCACATACGAGTCATAGGTGGGGATGAGCTCGTAATAGTACTGGAGGCAGGCACTGGTCCGGTCGTCGTTGAAGAGGTAGATCGCACCGAATTCGAAGTCAAGGACTTCGACAATTGTCTGTACCAGGCGCTCAAACATCTCCTGCGCGGAGAGGGAGGCGTTGCAGATGCTGATAACCGTGTTGAGGTCAGAGAGGTTTTCGTTAGTCTTCCGGAGTTTCTCCTCAGCCTGGACAACTTCACGCTGTTTCATAATGGCGACCTGATAGGCAGTCAGGAGGCACTCGAACATCTGCCCCCGGTCTGAAGCGATATGGTAGACGGTACCCTCGAAAGAGACGGCAACAGAATTCTTATCGGTGTCCCGGGTGCGCATCTGATGTTCAGGTGAAAGGATCTGGCGGATCTGCTGTTCCAGGTAATCCGGGTTAAATGGCTTGGTGAGAAAACTGTCAGATCCGGATTCGAGAGCCAGCGCGACGTCCTGCGTGTCGGTGAGGGATGTCAGGAGGATCACCGGAATATGGTTGTACGCGGGATTCTTCCGGATCTCCCGCGAGAGATCGTACCCGTTCATGACCGGCATAATTACGTCAGATATGACAAGGTCAGGCTGGGCTGATCGGATAAGATCCAGCGCCTGCTTCCCGTTCGTGCCGACTGTCATCCACTATCACAATATCAAAAGACTTGTTTTTTGGGATGTTTTCAGGCATCAATTACACCTTCCTGTCGGGCATCTTCTCATCACCTGAGTTTGCGTTTGCTCCAATCTGCCGGAGCAGATCGGCAATTGCCAGCGGGGAGAGGATGTATTCGGCAGCGTTCAGGCGCACAGCCTCTCCGGGCATGCCGTATACTACGGCACTCTCCTTGTCCTGGACGATTGTCAGGGCGCCCCGGTCTCTTAAGAGTTTGAGTTCCCGGGCACCGTCGCTGCCCATGCCCGTCAAAAGAATTGCGACCGTCGCTTTTCCCCAGTTTTCGGCAAGGGAGCGGAAAAGTGCCGCAACAGACGGTCGCAACCCATTCTCCGGTTCCATGCCCAGGAACCGCAGTCGCATGAGCGGGTCGATGCCGGTCTGGAACCCTTCGGGTGCGATATAGGCAATTCCCGGCAGGAGCTGCCCCCGGTCGGTCCCGAGCTGGACCGGATAACCGGAAGTGGAGGCAAGCCAGTGGGCAAACCCCTCGTAGAAGACGCCGGCAATGTGCTGGACGATCACGATGGGGAGCGGGAAATCCTCCGGTATGCGGGACAGGATCTCCTGCAGGACGGCGGGTCCCCCGGTCGAGACCCCGATGGCAACGATCTTTCTCCGGGACAGGTCAATTCCCGCAACAGGCGATCGTTTTGAGCCGGGCGCGATACCAGCCGGTACCGAAGGTCGACGGCGCACCACCCTGATTCCCGCCATGCTCTTTACGGTCTGGATAAGTTCCCTTGCATCCCTGTCAAAAGAGGGACTGCCGGGCCCGGATGGTTTTTTCATGCACGCCAGCGCCCCTGCCTGCATGGTCTGGAAGATGATGCTGACTTCCTCGGGATCCTCTATTGCACTGACGATAATGATCGGGACCGGCGAGTTCTCCATGATCGTCCGGGTTGCTTCAAACCCGTTCATGCCGGGCATGATGATGTCCATGACGATAATGTCGGGTTTCTTGGTTACCGCCATGCGGATCGCAGTCGCCCCTTCTGCCGCTTCGCCGATGATTGCGAGGTCCGGGTCTGAAGAGAGGATCCTACCGAGTACCTGACGGGAGACCATCGAATCATCGACTATCAGCACCCGTATGGGAGTCATCATTTAAACCCCTGCCAGCCGCTCGATGATCTCTAACAGGTGCGACTGGTCAAAGTTGCTCTTGACGATGTAGGCATTTGCCCCGCAATCGATACCCCGACCCCGGTTCTCGTTCGAATCAAGTGATGTGACAAGGATGACCGGGAGCTGTGCAAATGCCGGGTCCTTGCGAATCTTTGAGGTCAGGTCGAACCCGTTCATGCGGGGCATATCCACATCAGAGACGACAAGGTCGAAGGCTTCAATGTTGAGGGCATTCCAGGCTTAAAACCCGTCGACGACGGTACTGACCCGGTATCCTGCTGATTCGAGGATATTTTTTAAGAGTGTCCTCGACGTGATGGAGTCTTCCGCGACAAGAATGTTCCAGCGTTCAGTCACGGTTTTCCCCGCTGCCGGTGCCGATGCCATGATGTTCGCCGGTTTCATGGCGGATTTTATCAGGTCCGGAACATGAAGGATGGGGACGAGCGTCCCGTTGCCGACGACCGTTGTCCCGGATATGTTCCGTACCCGCGCAAGCTGCTGACCGAGGTTTTTCACCAGTACGTCCTGCTCGTTCTGTATATCGTCTACGATAAAACCAACCCTTCTGCCTGAAGATACGGCAACGACAATATCGATCTTTTCTGATTCTTCATCATTGCCCGGTCGTGGGAGGAGTTCGAGGACGTGCCGGAGCCGGATTGCGGGAATGTAGTCGTTCCCGTACATCAGCGTTTCGTGGCTCTCAGCTGTCCTGACCGAATCCCGGGAGACGTGGAGCACCCGTTCGACGTAGGTCATAGGGAAGACAAACGACCGACCCGCATCAGATACGAGCACACCCCGGAACCTGACGAGCGTGAGGGGGATGACGAGGTGAAACGTTGTCCCCATGCCCGGCGTGTGGTCAACCGAGACGTTCCCGCCCAGCTTCTCGACCTTCTCGAGCACGATGGCGAGCCCGAGCCCATGACCGGAAATGTCGGTGATAATGGAGCTTGTCGAGAGACCGGACCGGAAGATCAGGAGCGCTGCCTCCTGGTCGCTCATGCGGTTGATCTCGTCTCCGGGCAGGATCCCGGCTTTTGTTGCCGACGCCTTCACTTTCGCGATGTCGAGACCGCCCCC
>JAPKXV010000104.1 GCA_026394635.1 Methanoregula sp.
GCCGCACCGCTATTGTGACACGAATACTTCGGTGATAGGCAGGGTGTTTTTTTTAAAAACTTCCGGAACCGGGATTGAAAAGACCGCATAACCGGGACCGGATCCTTTGCCTGATACTCCTTGCGTTTTTATCCCATGACACCCAGTGCATAGGTTACGCTCCGGTGTCTTATTTTTCTTTCATGATCCCCGGACAGGATCACACGATCCGGTCGGATCCGGCAGGTACAGGCGCAGAGATTATTCCTCCCGGAGAAGATAACAACGTACGATGATCCTCAAACACGCAGCCGATGTTCCCGCTGAACCGATGAACAAGCCCGGCTTTTCCGGCATGAATGCCTGCTTCCTCCTGACTGCCGGTGATGGCTGTCCCAGATACGCCCTGCGGCTCATGGAGATCGCCCCCGGGGGTTATTGCTCGTTCCATCGCCACAAGGAGGAGCACGAGATGTTCTTTTTTGAAGGGGAGGGCATCCTCAAAACAGACGGCGAGAAGGAGATCAGGATCCGTGCCGGTGACGCGCTCCTGCTGATGCCTTGTGAATTCCACCAGATCCGGAATAGCGGTTCCGGTATTCTCAAGATGATCTGTACGGTTCCGCTTTTTGCGGGTAAGACCGGAAGAGAGACTACTCCGTGTGAATGAATGCCACAGGCAGCCGGTGGAGTAGCTGATATTGGGGTTGTTGCAGTAGAAGCATACGATTCCGGACAACAGAATATTTGTCGGTGAAGGATGAAGATTATCCGGAGTTCTGGTACATAATGGATCTCAAAGGAAGCAAAACAGAAAAGAACCTTCTTGCAGCATTTGCCGGGGAATCGCAAGCCCGCACACGGTACGGGTTCTTTTTTAGTGCCGCAAAAAAAGAGGGATACGAACAGATTTCAGCCATCTTCCAGCAGACATCAGATGAGGAAAAGGAGCATGCGAAGATCTTCTTTACACAGTTAAAAGGCGGATCTGTTGAAATTACCGCTTCATATCCTGCGGGCGTGATCGGCACGACAATGGAAAATCTCCGGGCTGCTGCTGAGGGAGAGAAGCACGAATGGGGGACGCTCTATCCCGGTTTTGAGAAGGATGCAAAGAACGAGGGTTTTGTTGAGATTGCAAAACTCTTCCGGCTGGTCGGTACGGTGGAAGCGCACCACGAGCGTCGTTATGCAAAACTGCTCACAAACCTCGAATGCGACGAGGTGTTCAAAAGAAAGAAGGTATCGCAATGGTACTGCCGGAACTGCGGGCATATCCAGGAGGGAAAATATGTACCAGACCGGTGCCCGGTCTGCGATCACCCGCAGGCATATTTCGAGCTCTGGTGTGAAGACTACTAAAAATCTCTTTTGTTCGTTATGCAGGTACACGGCATCCTAGGAGAAATGACGGGGAGCCTCGGCGTTTCCTGTGGTTCAGGGAAATCTTGCCGGGCGGGACGATTGCCATGGGAGAGAAACGATTACCTCACGAGAGCACGCCATTTTTTTTGTGCTGCAGGATGCGGATTTTACATGAAAGTCGGCAAGCTGACATTCATCATGGGTTGCCGTAACCGGCATGGGTCATCAGGGTTTTTTGTGCCTGCCATCGATTCGCCTGCATGAATACCCGCAAGGTTGTGACCTGGTCACACAACGGACGGTGGCGAGTCAAACTCTGGGATGTAGGGTTTGATGTCGAGGACGGGAGTTCCATCCAGCGAGTCAAGGTACCGGACTTCGAGCACGCCGTTATGTATTCCGATCAGGTCAACGACTGAAAACCCGATCGGGTTCGGGCGTTCCGGGGAACGGGTGGCAAAGACGCCGTGCTCGATATCTGTTCCGGGCGGTGTGACATGCATGAGGTTACGGCGAGCCCGGTCAAACCATGCAAGAACGATCAGCTGCTTTGAGCCTTCGAGCCGGAAGAGGCACTCCTGGTACCGGGGGTCAATGACAATCTCTGCGATCGCATCCGACAAGCGTCCCTGCCGTGGCGCATCCCCCCTTTTTTTGTAAGGAGATCTCACATAGCCAACTGGATGCAGC
>JAPKXV010000167.1 GCA_026394635.1 Methanoregula sp.
GGGGTAGATCGCTTCCTTGGCATGGAAGAGGCCGCGGGTTCAATTCCCGCTCGGTCCATCGTTTTTGTATTTTTTGGGGTATAATGCCAACTTTGCACCCAAAGTTTCTTGGCTTCGTAATCGAATTCTTACATCTCAGTCGCTCTTGGGGGCTCCGGCTTTGCCTTCGCCCCCGCAGCTACGGCATCCCCCGGTCGCGATAGAAGGATAGGATGTTGACATGTTTGTGTGAAAATTCACACTATATAGGATTTCGAAAAACCCCATTTTTAGATGGAGGCTCAATCAAAACTTCGTCGTGAATATGTAAGTTGAATTCACATTTCATGCAGTTAATCGGAATCCTCTATAATCTGCTGTCCCTTTTTTCTTTATGTTTTTTGGAACGGTATTCCGCTATATAATCCATCGAAAAATTTGTGTTGATTCAGGTGTTAAAATAGCATATTACCTAAAAAATTAAATGAAGAACCGGAACGTCACCCATGCGATGATGAGCATCAATGCCGAATATTTGAGTCCTGCGATGATCCGCCCTTCACCCATCACTCCTGCCATGAACCCGGAACAGAACCCCTGGATCATCGCCCCGTGGGAGAAGAGCCTCTTGTAGACGGCAATATTAACGCCGCCCATAAACGAACCCCCGGCACCGGACTTTGCCGCTGCTTCACCTGCAGTTGCCATCGTGGTAAGGAACGTGCTGACAAGGATGGCAATAACAAACAGGAATACGGCAAAGGAAACCAGCACGATGACCACATAGATCATCATGTTGTTACGCCGTTCCTGCGCAAGGTTCACCACCTCAAAGAGGTCGTTTGACGCTGCCCGCAACACCTCGCTGACATCGCCTCCAGCCTTGCTTGCCTTTGCAATGAGATCAACACTGCGATCGGCAAGCTTGGTGCCAAGCCCGCTTCCGAAATGATGGAGCGCCTCGACAAAACCCACACCCCACGACATCTCGTTGTCGAGTTTCTTGATGTGGGGGGTAAGTGTGCCATACTCTGCGCCCGCGACAAGGTGGACGGCATTGGGAAGCGTCATACCGGAATCATTCATGCCCGCAAGGTCCCGGAAGAAGTTGGGCAGCGCCTCCTCAAGCCCTTTTACACGGAAGTCTTCTTTTAAATCCAGCAATGCAAGGGGAATTATCGAGAGAAGGACTGCAAAAACCAAAAAATCATCAATCACGGTGGTATCAAAGAGCACGGAGATGCCATATGTCTGAACCTCGGTGATGAACCCGCCGACAAAGAGGAGTATGGAAAGAGGGACGCAGACAACCAGGATGTTTACCGGTTTTTCCGTCAGTACCTGGACAGGATGTTTGAAGAACCGCCCGATACCCTCACGGCTTTTACGTTCCACTTCGATTTTTTTGGTGATCTCGTGGACCCCTTCCTCGGCCTTGACGAGATCCTTATCAGTGAGTTTTGATTCTTTGAACTTCCCGCGGTTGAGCAGGTTATTAAAGGTCTCCTTGATTCCCATATTATGTCTCCGGCGTCATGGAGCTGATCATGATCACAAACATCATCGTACCAAACGGGATCATCAGGTAAATGACCGCATAGAGCATAAGCGGTGTCTTTTCTCCGCCGAGCACCGACATGATCGACTGGAGGATGATCAAAAACAGCATGCCGGCGACAATGGCCGTTACATATGACTCTGCCATCAGCCCGAGCGTGTCGAGGAACTGTTTCTGGGACTGGCGGTATTCGAGCGCGTACTGTTTTGCCTTTGTCCGGAAATAGTCCGTGAGGTTCCCCCCCGATGCAATGCTCGCCATTGAACCCTGCAGGAACTCCTTCATCCGCGGGCTCGGGGTGCTTGCGGATACAATGCGCAGGGCATCGATTAAGTCCCTCCCGAAAATATCAATCTCCCGGGCAATGTACCGGGCTTCAACTGCACTCTCGCCGTAGATAGGACTGTCCCCGAGCAACCGGAAGACTTCAGCCGGGGTGATACCGGCAGTGGACATGGAAGTGACATAATTGATCGCATACGGGATACCGGAATCGATGCTTCTCCTCCGGTTTCCTGCGGTAATACTGGGATAGATCAGGAAAGCAACGTAGGTGAACCCCCCGAAGAAGACAAGCGAGACGATAACCGTAAAGATGGTGCCAAGGATAAGGCTGTAGGCTGAGAGCCCGTACATCATATCAGGGACCTGTCCCTTGTACATTTTCGATACTAGCGTCGGAATGTCCAGCAGGTACGAGACAGCGCCGAGCACCGCTGCCATGCCAAATCCAGCGATAAACGAACTCACCAGTGCAGTCGACAGGTAGACTTCAAACGGTGTCTTGGAGCGGGAGGAGACGAGATCGTTTCGCAGGCTCGCGTACTGTTCCCGCTGTCCCTTCATCCGTTTCCCTAACAGATTAAAGCAGAACCGCTCGTAACTATTCATAGAGGTCTTTCCTCACCTTTTCAATGACCGCTTCCGGATCCCGGTGGTACGAGATCAGGATCTTTGCCACGTCCTTGTAGTGCCGGATCTTCTTGATCCGCATCCATTCCAGCACTTCCTGCCTCCGCTTGAGCTCCTCACGCATCCGGTTTTCGCTCCAGCCCTTTGCCTCCATAATCTCTTCGAGGAGATACGATTTACCGGAGTAGCTGTGCTCATCAGTGGCCGACCTCCATTTGAAGACCTCGTTGGTGATCAGCTCGTTTGTCCTCGGGTCGATATCAAGGATCTCGACGATCTGCTTGCTCCTCCTGATCCGTTTGCCGCCGACCCGTGCCTGCACCTGGATGCAGATGAAGTCAAGGGCGGAGAGCATGTTCCTCGGTACGTCCATCGGCGGGTTCTCAAAACGGTGCACCACACTGGAGACCGAGTCCGCGTGCGTTGTAGAATATGTGGTATGCCCGGTGCTCATCGCCTGGAAGAGCGTCTGGCATTCCTTGCCACGAACCTCACCCACGATGATGTATTCAGGACGCTGTCGCATTGCAGCACGCAGGAGCTCGTACATGTTGATCTCACCCCGGCCTGCCGAATCAAATGAGTCACGCGTGACACTGGGGATCCAGTTCGGGTGCGGAAGTTTGATTTCCCGGGTATCTTCGAGCGTCACGATCTTTGCCATGGGCGGGATAAACAGGGCGATTGCATTCAGGGACGTGGTCTTTCCTGATGCCGTTCCACCGGCGAATATCGCGGACTTGCCATGTTCAACGCAGAGCCAGATATATGCAATCGAGAGCGGGGCAAACGTATGCCATTCAATAAGGTCCGTGGGCGTGATGGGTTCATCCTTGAACTTACGGATGGTGAACGTCGATCCGTGCGCCGTAACTTCCTGGCCCAGCGTCATCTGGATACGGGAACCATCACTCATCGATGCATCGAGGATCGGTTCGGCGATCGAGATGTACTTCCCTGCCCGCTGTGCAAGTTTTGTGACAAATGAGTCCAGTTCCTCTGCATTGTGGTAGGAGAGCGTGGTTTTCATCGACTCGTAGCTTGCATGGTACGCAAAGATCTGGCTGTTCACGCCATCACAGGAAATATCTTCGATATATTTGTCATGCATGATCGCATCGATCATCCCGTCACCGATAAAATCCTTGGACATGTTATAGAAGATTTTTTCCCGCTGGATCGGGGACAATTTGAGCCCGTAATCATGTATTATATCATCAGTAACAGTACGAAGCCTGTTCCGTGCATCCTCTTTGGAGATTTCCTTGGTATTGATATCAAGGGTTTCGAACAGGCGCTCCTTAAGTTCTTTTAACAGGTCCTTTTCGGGTTCGGTGAGGATGGGTTCGAGCACCAGGTAGGTATATTCATGGGTGGCATGATCGTAGATAATCCGTACATACGCATACGGCTCGTTGACCGGGTACACCTCTATCTCCTCTATCCCGGGTTTTGGCTGGAACGCGAGGTCAACCAGAGGGCCATGGATCTTGGTATTATATTGCTCCTGGTCTGATCGTATCCCTTTAAAGAGGGTAGAGAGCCCGAACTTCTTAAAGGGCGCCATCCGTGACTGTGTGTCTGAAA
>JAPKXV010000151.1 GCA_026394635.1 Methanoregula sp.
CTTGTAGTGGATTACATGTTGGTGAAATGGAAAATATGCTTATCTGATCGCAGGTAAGGTTTTTTGCACCAGATAGGGGAAAGATTCATTTAGGCTGCTCCAAAGTAACAGGAACCACGAGATGATTCCCCGCAAACACAAAAAACATATAAGAATGCTCACCGATGGTACCAGTGATACCGTGAACCTCATTTTGGGCTCTGCTCCCGGGGATACTATTCCGGACATGCAGCAGATCGCGCCCCTCATCCAGGAACTCTCCGGTAAGGAAGAGGTCATTGCCCTCATACTGTTTGGTTCGGTTGCACGGGGCCAGGCGCGGAGCATCTCGGATATTGATCTCTGCATTGTCACGCCCCGGGACCTGCCGCAGTCCGGGCGATGGGATCTTCTCAGTTATGGGTCTCAGATGATCGATCTGAACCTGTTCTGGGATCTCCCGGTCACCATACGGTTCCGGGCAATCCGTGAAGGCCGGGTGTTGTTCTGCAAAGACACGCTCCTGTTCCACCGGATCAAAGTGGATACCGTCCGTGAATATTTCGATGTGGCACCCCTTGTCAGGAGGCACTGCCTCCATGCGATTGGTACACGGGTGTGAGGGATCCTATGGACAACGACATCAGGTATGATGAGGAACGTATCGGGATGATATTTTCAGATATCCGGCGGTATGTAAAAGATCTCGACGGCCTGGGAATACAGGGCATCGGGGACCTGAGTGATAAACGCAATTTCTATGCAGCGTCCATGGTACTTTTTTCCCTTCTCAACCGGGTCTTTGATCTTGGAAGTGAGATGGCGTTTGCCCATAATCTCGGCATACCGGCTACCTACCGTGATATCTTTGTCCTGCTCCAGAAACAGGGGATCATCGGAAACGATCTCGCGCACGATATGATTGGACTGGTAACCTACCGGAACCTCCTCTCGCATGAATACCATGGAATAACCGGGAAAACCCTCTTCGACCTGACAAAAAAGGTTGATTGCATCAGACAATTCGTGGACATGATGCAGGACAGGATACAGCATAACCAAAAAGAGTGAACGGTTCCCCCATGGAAATCCGTCGCAACAGGGATATCTGTTACTAATGTGAGAGCAGGGATCTCACCAGAGCGGGTTATGTCGTTATACGGCATAGACAGCCGATGAAAATTTTCCGGGGTTTTCATACCAGCTAAAAATTCTAAAATTCCAAAAAAATAAAAAAGAATTTTTTCTTATCGTCTCGCCCGGAAGACAAGCGCGATACCGGTCGCAAGCGCCCCGGCTACCACCATGATATCAAGGGGTGTGCTCGTCGGGGCAGCGGCCGGAGGTGACGGAGATGCCTGCGCAATCGACGCGATCTTCGGCTTCGCGGTCACCGTCACGAGCGGTGTGGGAGTCGTCACCTGTGCAGTTCCCGTGACCGTCGGCTGGATCGTGCTTTCAGGTTTGAATGCCATGAGCGCATAGGTGCCGGCAAGGTCGACCTCCCCGTCAATGGTGCCGGTGCCGGCAGTGCTGGGCACTGCAACCCAGTCGTTGGTAACACGCCGGCCGACAAAATAGGCATAATCATTTCCTGATGCGGGAGTCCCAAAGGATATGGTCGCATGCGGGCTGAACGTGAGTGAGTTGGGTGCAATGGTATAGGCCCTGCTGACCATGAGCCAGCTGTCCGGGACCGTCGTTTCACTCACCATCATAAGCGCGGCATACTCAATCCCCTGCGCTTTGAGGGAAACTTTCCGGTCTGCAGAATAAAAAGCCTGTACCGGTATCGCTGGTGCGGATACGGTTGCCAGGGGGTTTATGCCCGGCACACCCACAGTCTCCGTGGCAGAAGGTGTGGTGTCGGTGGTGGCTGGTGCGGTCTCCGAGCCCGTTGGCAGAGTTGTCGTTGTCGCGGATCGCGTTGGCTGTGCTGTGGTGGTTCCGGGTACGGTTGTCTGAACCGTGGTGGTTGCGACAGTGGTTGCCGTGGTCGTGGGAACGGCGGTTGTCGGAACGGGGGTCGGGATACCGCTGCCGATGACCACCTTCGTGGGTGCCATCACCTGACTATTGTCAACCAGAGCGGTGAGCCAGACCTCGCCATTGTCCATGCCTTCAACGACAAACGTGATCTGGGAGCTGGAAGGACCTTGTTTTTTACCGAGCAGGCTCATCTGCGTGGTAAGCAGGGTGGTATCAGGCTGGATAGTTCCCTCCAGTTTAAGATAACTATACAGACCGCTGTTCACGGTATATGGCTGGGGTGGGATAATAAAATCCCCGTTCGCATCGGCATCATTACCCGTACCGTAGTAACTCCCTCCACTCGGTCTTACGGAAAATTCGGTGTAAGTTGTGCCGTGGGTATTCGCCGAGACCATCCCTTCATTCAGGGTGAAGGGCATATTGAAATTTTTGGTCTGAAAACTCGACCAGCTGCCAGGAACGACCCTGAATTTCCCGTCGATGAACAGGGAGAAGACGGCACCGTCATTGAGATCGGATATGGTGATGGTGATCTGCTCACCCCGGTTCACGATATTCGGGCTCTCCGTGATACTGACAGCAGAAGCCGCAGCGATCATAACGACAAGAAACAAAAGAGCCGCAATCAGTGCAAACCGGACAGATCCTCGCATAGACGACACATCATAAGATACATGGTTGAAAATGATATACATATCGTGCGGGAGAGTCCGGATGTCCACGGAGTCTTTAACAAAAAGATATGTGATGGAATAAAAATCTTGGGTCGAAGAGTCTGGCAGGAAATTGCGGTTTTTTATAAACCCGTCATCCATGTTCCTGGTGCATACAGGGTATGACGGTAATCCATCATCTCCGGAAGGCTTAAGTTCAGCGTTAAAACACCTCCCGTCACCACAAAATATTTCCCGGACACTGGCACCACGTATACCTGCAGCCGATACCTGCCAGTCCATCTCCTTTATTCAGTACACACAATAATCTAAGATAATATAAAAAAATTGATCACAAAAACCACACTATCTTTTATGAAATGTTCAGGTTTTTCCCGATACTTCACCGGAACAAGAAAATTTTTACGTCGGGCTGATTTCCTGAAACCCTATGGAATAATTTATCATATACTATGGTACAGTATAGTTACCGTTCTCTAAACTATATGGGGGGA
>JAPKXV010000249.1 GCA_026394635.1 Methanoregula sp.
GGGAAGGACCGTCATCGTAGTCACCCGTGATACTACGGTCGCGGGACTGATCGCCATAGCAGATGAGATCCGCCCGGGAACTGCGGAGGCCATTACCGCATTAAGGAAGATGGGAGTTAAAAATATCATCATGCTTACCGGGGATAATGCGAAGGTTGCGAAGGCAGTGAGTGCCTCGATTGGCATTGACAGCTACCAGGCAAACCTCCTCCCGGAGCAGAAACTCGCGGTGGTAACGGAACTCCAGGCAAAGGGGCAAATTGTGGGGATGATTGGCGATGGTATCAATGACGCACCCGCCCTTGCAAAAGCCGACGTTGGTATCGCGATGGGGGCATCGGGCACCGATGTCGCGATCGAGACTGCCGATATCACGCTTATGAAAGACGATCTCTGGCAGTTCGTGGACTTTGTCTGGATGTCTAAAAAAGTCATCAGACGTATTAAGATCAATATCGGACTCTCCATGGTGTACAACGCGATCGGGCTTTTGCTGGGTGTCCAGGCCCTGCTCTCGCCGATAACTGCGACTATCTACCAGGAGGCGGGGTGTGTCTCGGTCATACTGAGTTCGACCCTCCTGCTCTGGGCAAAACCGGGGTTCAGTCATACGACAGGAAGCGAGAAGAAGTAACCAGTACTGAGGAATTATAGGGTAAACCATGACTGACGAATACGAAATACGGAAAATAGTACGGAAGAACTACACGGAATGGTCAAAGGTGTGCTCGCTCCCATGATGCACGACACGGAACACTGAGGAGAGGAGAATTCTTATGTCATCTCCCCAATCATCGTGCTGCTCGTCCTCATCTGATGCGGAGGCATCCCCGTGCAGCTGCAGTACAGGTACCCCGCAACTAACTGAAATCCGCACAACGGACAGCACCATCACGGTTGCCAACCGTCTCGACCACTCCCTTGCCCGCTGGGGCGGCACCAGGATGGGACACATTGTGAAGCCCGGGCTGCACCGGCTCGGCAACCCAACTTCAGAATCCCCGGTCTTTGCCTCGGCGAACTACACGCTGAGCTTTGATGCGCTCCGGTCTGCACTTGCGGGCGTTGATGCCTGGATCCTTGTACTGGATACCAAAGGGATCAATGTCTGGTGCGCCGCAGGTAAAGGGACGTTCGGGACTGCCGAGCTGGTCAGCCGGATTCAGTCCACGGATCTCTCGGGAATCATCAGCCACCGGAAGATCATCGTGCCCCAGCTGGGTGCTCCGGGCGTCTCGTGGCCTGATGTAGTACGGAAGTCCGGGTTCACTGTCGAGTACGGCCCGGTGCGGGCATCCGATCTCCCCGAGTACCTGAAAACCCACACGGCGACACCGGAGATGCGGCAAGTGCAGTTCCCGTTCAAAGACCGGATTGTATTAGCACCGGTGGAATTTGTCCATGCGGCGCTGCCAGCCATAATTGCAGCAGCTGTTCTCTGGTTCCCAGCCGGGCCGGTTGCCGCACTTGCAGCAGTATCCGCAGTCCTTGCCGGGACCGTGCTCTTCCCCGCACTGCTGCCATATATCCCCACTAAGGATTTCTCGACAAAAGGGCTCATCCTCGGAGGAGTCGTCGCCGTTCCGTTTGCAGTATCTTTTGCCACAGCTCCTGCACTGCCATTCTGGGCAAACATACTGGCAGCGGCAACGGCTCTGCTGGTCATGCCTGCAGTGACCGCGTACCTTGCGCTCAACTTCACCGGCTGCACGACCTTCACATCACGGACCGGTGTGAAAAAGGAGATCTTCCGGTATGCTCCGGTCATGGCAGTCATGGCAGGTCTGGGGATTGTTGCGGGAATCATTCTCGGTGTTAGCAGGCTGCTGGGGGTGATCTGATGCCAGAATCCGAAAATGTTCATCAGAACCTTGAGGAAGAGAGGGGAGGGGCTCCACCGACTTTCGACTCCAGAATGGGTTATCAAAACCCAGAGGGGGAGAAAAATCCGTCAGGATTCTGCGACTCGTACACCGAAACCACACTCCGGTACTATCCCGACCGGTGCATCAACTGTAAACGCTGCACGCAGGTCTGCCCTCACAGGGTCTTTGGAGAGGGGACTGAACATGTTCAGCTCGTGCGCCCGGCAGCGTGCATGGAATGTGGTGCCTGCGCCCTGAATTGCCCGGTGCAGGCAATATCGGTGCAGAGCGGTGTCGGGTGCGCGTGGGCAATGATCAGTGCAGCCCTGCGGGGAAAGGACATGGACGATGAGTGCAGCTGCGGCGGAGACGATGGCTCCTGCTGTGGACAGCCCCCGGAAGAGGCTCCACCCTGCTGCCAGGATTGTAGAGAGGCGGATCAACCGGCATGACCGCTGCCGGTCTCCCGCAGGGATCCGCAATGTCTATTTCTTTTTAGTGACGTACTGTATATCCATGGAATTGCGACGTGCACTCATCATCTCCGCACTCCTCATTTGCGCCCTGCTTTTATCAGCAGGGTGCACACAATCTTCTCAGCAGGCTACGGTCGCCAGTCCGACCGGGACACAAATTATGACACCATCACCACAAACCCCCCAGAAACTGGTCCGGCTCGAAACGAATATGGGCAACATCACCATCGCCCTTGCTCCTGATATGCCCGTCACCGCAGGCAACTTTGAATCGCTCGTAAAGAAAGGCTACTATGACGGCGTGATCTTCCACCGGGTCATCAGCGGCTTCATGCTGCAGGGAGGAGACCCGACCGGCACCGGGCGCGGCGGTCCGGGATACGTGATCAAGGACGAGTTCACGAAGAACAACCGGAACAACCGGGGTACGCTCTCGATGGCAAACTCCGGGCCTGACACGGGAGGCAGCCAGTTCTTCATCAATCTCGTGGACAACAACTTCCTTGATACCAAACACCCGGTATTCGGGAATGTGGTCGAGGGGATGGACGTTGTCGATAAAATTGGCAAGGTAACGACCGGTCCCGGCGACCGCCCGCTCCAGAACGTGACGATCATCCGTGCCGTGATGGCCTGAAACATCCCAATCTCCCTTTTTGTATGACAGATATCCCTCCTGCCAGAGATCCAGAAGATGCCCCGATAAAAAAATGGCTCATTACGCTCTGCCTGACAGGCGAGATCCTTGTCAATGCGTATATCATCTGGTATTTTCTCGTCGGCATGCCCGCTGCCTGTGCTCACCTCGCAGAGATTACCGGTGGCCGGGAAACATGCGAGGCCGGTACGGGTGCACCGGTTATCATGCTGATCAGCGCAGTACTGATCGTTGCCGGGCTCGTACTCCTCTGGCGCATGTATTGTAGTAAAAGACCGGGAGCCAACCCGTGACCGGAATCCAGAAGTGACCGGGATCAACAGCAGAAGAACATCCGGCTGACATAAAAAAATTATGAGATCCCGTGGTGCACATGCCCGTGCCCGGGCGGGAGTACTGCGACAAACGTGCAGAGCGCCTCAAGCGATCTCCGGTGATCCTGTGCTGAGATTTTGTGTACCGGTACCTCACAAAAATGCTTTTTTATGGCGTCTGGTTGTGCCCCGACTTCCTCGCATTTGTTGACCATGACGACAAACGGTATTTTTGCTCCCGTGAGCGAGTCGTACAGGTGCCGGGTGAAATCATCGACCGGCGATGTCGCATCCGCAAGCAGTATCGCCCCGTCCATCCCCCGGGAGATCACCTCGCGGGCAAACTCGAAGCGCTCCTGGCCCGGCGTCCCGAAAAGGTAGACATGCCGGCCATCGATCTCCACTTTGCCAAAATCGAGTGCTATCGTCGTGCTTCCCCCGACACCCTCTGCCTCCACATGCTTGGATGACGGGTCAAGGGTCCTGATGAGCGTTGTTTTTCCTGCCCCAAAGGCCCCGAATACGACGATTTTTAGTTTGTCCTCTGTCATTGAGGTAAAATTACGTGCGGATGATGTTTACAATTTCGGTTGGTAACCAAAGACGCAACTCCGTGGGAAACGTATAAAAAATTCTGGTAAGAAAAGGAAAAAGGGATTATGCCGACAGGTAATCGGCCGGCGTCGGCAGCTGCTCTTTAAGACCTTTGCGCTTGCGGATCGCAAGCACAACTTCCTTGACCATACTGTTGGGCACGAACTCGAAGCCGGCAAACTCGGTGTTCCACATTGCACGCCCTTCGGTTGCCGACCGGATGTCCCCGGCAAACCCGAACAGTTCCGCAACCGGCGCCTTTCCGATGACCGTGATGGTGTCACCCTCGCTCTGCATGTCAAAGACCTGTCCGCGCCGTCCTTGGATCTGGGAGGTTGCCGTACCCATCTGGTCCATGGGCACGGTGATCTGGATCTTCTGGATCGGTTCCAGGAGCGAATCCCCGGCGATCAGCAAACCCGCCTTGATCGCGCTGCGGACTGCCGGGATCACCTGTGCCGGGCCGCGGTGGATCGCATCCTCGTGCAGCTTCACATCGACGAGCCGCATCTTGAGGTTCTGGACCGGTTCATCAGCAAGCGGGCCGCCCGCGAGCGCTTCATGGATGCCTTCGATGATCAGTTCCATCGTCTCGTTGAGGTACT
Source organism: Methanoregula sp. (assembly GCA_026394635.1). Taxonomy (GTDB): domain Archaea; phylum Halobacteriota; class Methanomicrobia; order Methanomicrobiales; family Methanospirillaceae; genus MVRE01. Next base: position 4,513 of record JAPKXV010000249.1, read on the forward strand.
GGACACCTTTGGTCATGTCGATGAGCATGTTGGTGCCCTTGATATCCTTGATGTTCTTTGCCTCGTCCTTTTCCATGCCCGCTTTCATCAGCACATCCCGGCGTTCGAGCATCGGCTGGTTCATCGAGACCTCACCGCGCTTGATCAGGTCGGCAATTGCATCGGGCAAAATCTCAAGGTCAAAATAGAACCGGTTATGCCGGTTCGGGGACTTGCCTTCGACAGATTCAATCTTTGATGTGACCGTCTCACGGTAGACAACGATAGGCTCAGACGTGACAATCTCAACACCCTTGTCACGCTTGATGCGCCCGGTGATGATCTCAAGGTGCAGCTCTCCCATACCGGAGATCAGGTGTTCGCCGGTCTCCTCGTTGATCGAGATGACGAGCGTCGGGTCCTCCTTTGCCACCTGCCGGAGCACTTCGACAAGTTTTGGCAGGTCCTTCATGTTCTTTGCCTCAACGGCAACCGTCATGACCGGCTCACTGTAGTGCTTGAGCGACTCGAACGGCGTCATCTCCATAAGATTTGTGACCGTGGACCCCACGATCGCGTCCCTGAGACCGGTGACCGCAGCGATGTTGCCGGCAACGATCTCCTCGACCTCGACACGTTTGGGCCCCATGAAGATATCGACCTGCTGGAGACGGTTCTCCTTCATAGCGGTTCCCATGACGTAGAGCCCGTCACCGCGCTTGAGGCTGCCGGAGAAGAGCCGCCCGGTCGCCACTTCGCCCGCGTGGGGGTCAAAAGAGATGTCCGTGACCATCAATGCGACCGGACCGGTGGGATCGCAGGAGAGCATCGCCTTTCCTTCCTTTGATTCCTTGTCCCCGTGCCAGATGACCCGGATACGGCGCGGCTGGGATTCGAGCGGGTCGGGGAGGTGGTGGACGACCATATCGAGTAAAACCTCGCACAGCGGGCTGTTCTTTGCGAGGTACTTCATATCTCCTGAACGGCATTTCTCGTAGACGTCCTTGAACGAGATCCCGCTCTTCTTCATGAACGGGGCAGATACCGCCCAGTTGTACAGCGCAGAACCGAACGCGACCGTGCCTTGTGCTGCATCGAGCTTCCAGCCGTTGTTGTACGCGTCCTCGTTCATCCCCTTGATCAGCTTGTTGACCTTATCGATCACTTTCCCGAGCCGGATCTGCATCTCCATCTCGTCAACTTTCAGCTCGTTGATGAGCCGGTCGACCTTGTTGATGAAGAGGACGGGGCGCACCTGTTCCTTGAGCGCCTGCCGGAGCACCGTCTCGGTCTGGGGCATCGTTCCCTCGACCGCGTCGACAAGCACCACGGCGCCATCGACAGCACGCATCGCCCGCGTTACGTCGCCACCAAAGTCGACGTGACCGGGCGTGTCGATCATGTTGATAAGGTACTCCTGCCCCTCATACTCGTGGACCATCGAGACGTTCGATGCGTCGATGGTGATACCGCGTGACTGCTCCTCAGGATCCGAATCCATGAAGAGCTGCTTACCCGCAAGCTCTTCTGAAATAATACCGGCACCTGCAAGCAGGTTGTCGGACAGGGTAGTCTTGCCGTGGTCGATGTGCGCCACGATACCGATGTTCCGGATGTGCTTCGGATCCCTCATGAGTTCGGTTGCGCGCTCAACGCTTTTTTTACCGCGTGACATGAAATAACCTCAAAAAAGATAGTATAATTACCGGGCGGACTTTGCAATGCGCTCGCGTTCTTCCTTCTTGTTTACCGAGTAGCACTTCCCGTCGCCCTTTGCTGCAGCGATCAGCTCGTCGGCGAGGACAGCGCTGACGCGCTTCTTGCTCGAACGGGAGCCTTTGAGAGTTGCTTCCGCGATAAAACCGATTGCAGAATCGACCCTGCGCAGGGGAGCAGTGTCGACGGATTTCGGGACGTTGATACCCCCGTATTTTAAGCGAACCGTCTCTTCGCGGGGACCGGTATTTGCAATTGCATCGACAAGCACCTGCACCGGGTTCTGCTTGGTCTTTTTGTAGACGATATCAAAGGCCTCGCGGACAATGCGTGTTGTCATCTGTTTCTTTCCGGTGTTATTCTCGGTCTGCATCAGCTTGTTGATCAGCCGCTCGACAATCATGATCGTGCTCTTATTGAATTCCTGCTGGGAGTTCTTGCCGCAGGACTGGGGGATGATGGTGGGGGTGAGGTTGATATACCTGACCAAGCCGGGATCATTGACAACGACTTCGCTCGCATCCCATAGGTTGAAGAGCAGCTTCTTTCCTACTGGCTTTGATTCTGCTTCTGCCACAAAAATCACCTGCGCGGTTTCTCCTTCCTGCCAATGACCATCTCGTGGAGGCAGACGTTGTTTACCTTGGTAACGACGTACCTGACGCCGGGGATATCTCCCATCGACCGGCCGAGACGGCCGCCGATGCCCTCGATCTCTACCTCATCATGCTCGTCGATGAAGTTGATCGCGCCGTCGCCCACGGCAAACGCGGTGACCTGCCTTCCGTTCTTGATCAGCTGGACGCGCACGCACTTGCGGATCGCGGAGTTTGGCTGCTTTGCCTCAACCCCGATCTTTTCCAGCACGATCCCTCTCGCCTGTGGAGCACCCTCACACGGGTCTGATTTCACATCGAGGTTGAGTTCCCGGCGGGCGTAGTTCTTGTCGCTCCACCGGAACTTATTTGAGTCCCGAACCAATTTTCTGGCTGCAAATTTACCCTGTCCCATTCAATGGCCTCATGGTTGTTTTTTTTGTGGTTATCGATAATCCACGCTGAGATATATACTAGCGCAGGGAACCGATTTATAAATTGTGGCATCCCACCTGCCTGTCGTATACTATTCACCCTTACTCATAATAATATAATATGCCGACCCGCCAATATGATACGATGAACGTCGCGATTTACAAGGAGGTGTGGTTCGATGCAAGCCACCGCCTGCTCCACTACAAAGGCAAGTGCGCCAGCCTCCACGGTCACCGCTGGAAGGTGGAGGTGTGGATAGCAGGCGAGCCTGACGCGACCACCGGCATCCTGATCGATTATAATGTCATCAAACAGATCATCGAAAAGTTCGACCACCAGATCATGCTGAATGCCGCAGACCCGATGGTTACCTGCATTAAAAAGTTCCAGCACGTGATCACCACCCCCGGTGAACCGACCAGCGAGCTCCTCGCAGCCCTTATCAGGGACGAGCTCGGCGAGTACTGCCGCGCGCACCAGATCACGGCGAAGGTGACCAAGGTCAGGGTCTGGGAATCGCCCACCTGTTTTGCCGAGATTGCTGAATGAAGATCGCTGAAATTTTCAGAAGCCTCCAGGGGGAGGGGAAGAACCAGGGGAAACCCTGCCTGTTCATCCGGCTCGCCGGCTGCAACCTCCACTGCCGCTGGTGCGATACGAAGTACGCACAGGAAGGCGGCACCGAAATGAGCCCGGATGCGGTCCTCGAGCAGGTCTGGCGGACCAACCCGCAGTACGTCTGCATCACGGGTGGCGAACCCCTTCTCCAGGCAGATGAACTTGAACCGCTCCTTGCCTCGCTCCATAAACGAGGTACGAAGATCGACATCGAGACAAACGGCACCGTGGATTTTACAAATTTCCAGCCGTACGCGTCGATCTGCATGGACATAAAGTGCCCCTCATCCGGCGAAAAAAGCAAGCTTGAACTGCTTGAGAAAATCCGTGCGGAAGACAGCGTGAAGTTTGTGGTATATGATGAAGCAGACTGCCGGTATGCACGGGATGTCATGGATGCGCACCGGATCGCCGGTGAGATCTTTTTCTCTCCCGTATACGGGTCGGATATCCCACCCATCACCCGGTTTATCCTCTCAAACAATCTCCCGGTCCGGTTCCAGGTCCAGCTCCACAAGGTCATAGGGGTGAAATGATGAAAGCAGTCTGCCTGCTCTCCGGGGGGATGGACTCATCCACCCTCGCGTACCTCGCAAAGAGCGAAGGATATGAAATTTATGCATTGCACTTAAATTACGGGCAGCGGACTGAGGAAAAAGAGCGTGCGTGTGCAAAAAAGATTGCCGGACTGCTCGGTGCACAGGACTTTGTCGAAGTGGATGTCGGGTACTTTGCACGGTTCGGGGCCAGCAGCCTGACAGACCCGGCGATCGCCGTTGAGGGATTTGACCCGGCACGGGCACACATCCCCAATACCTATGTGCCGTTCCGGAACGCGAACCTGCTCGCAATTGCCACAAGCTACGCCGAATCAAAGGACGCGGATGCCATTTTTATCGGAGTCCAGTCGCTGGATTACAGCGGGTACCCTGACTGCCGGCCACAGTTCATCGATGCGTTCCAGAGAGTCATCGACCTTGGCACAAAAGAGACGACCCACATCGCCCTGAACACGCCCTTTATCAGCATGACCAAAACCGAGATCCTCAAACTGGGGCTTGCTCTCGGCGTCCCCTACAACCATACATGGTCGTGCTACCGGAACGAGACAAAGGCGTGCGGCACCTGCGGTTCATGCCACTTCCGCAAAGAGGCATTCGCCCATGCCGGTGTACCGGATCCCATCGGGTACGAGGTGTAGATGGAGATATTCCGGGGCAGGCGCCTGTGGATAGAGAAGACAAAGGTCCGGTTGCCCAACGGCATCGAACGGGAGAAGGTGATCATCCACCCGGGAAACGCGGTGGCGGTCCTCCCGATCGACAGGGATCGCTGCAAGCTCCTGAGGCAGTACCGGTACGCAGTGGGACAGTACATTTTCGAGGCGCCTGCCGGAACGATGGAAGAAGGCGAAAACCCGCTGGAGACGGCTCACCGGGAACTCATCGAGGAGACCGGTTTTGAGGCGGACACGATCGTGCCAAAAGGGTTCATCTACACCACCCCGGGGTTTACCGATGAGAAGATCTTTTTGTTTGAAGCCCGCGGTCTTGCACCCTCACATGAGTTCAAAAAGGATGAGGATGAGGTGATCGAAGTCGTGGATGTGGCGATGAAGGACCTTGAGGCCATGATACGGGACGGCACGATCTGTGATGCGAAAACGATCTGCCTGGTCCACCACTGCATGAGGGAGTAAGATTGCGTCCTGTCCTCGTCGTTTTGTGTGTCATCGCGCTCTGTATCTGCGCCGGGTGTACCGGCACAGGCCAGAAAGCGTCCTATTCGGTGGATAACAACGGCGTCCTTGCCGTCACCTGTGCCCCGGTTACCACAACTGAAGAAGTGCTCGTTTCAAACGGGACCTACACGAACACGCGGATCGTGATGCACACCCAGACCGGTGACGTGATCTCGTACCTTGCTGCCCCAAAGCAGCCGAAAGCCGCGATCGTGTATGTGCCGGGCGCAGGTGAGAAGATTGCCGGGCACGAAGAAAGGATGGTCCGGTACGCAGCCGCAGGGTACGCGTTCCTCTTTGTGGATATCCGGGGCAATGGCGCGGAGACCCCGGGCTACCCGTTCAACCCGCAGGCAGACTATGGGCTGTTTGAGAAGGGGCAATGGCCCCAGTTCTACAACATTGTCTGTGACCTCTCAACAGCACGCGGGATGCTTGCCGACAGGTTCGGAGTGCCGGTCTATACACTCGGATCGAGCAACGGGGGAAGATATGCCGCGGTCGCTGCGGCAGTCGATCCGCAGTTTTCGGGGTATATCGGGGTATCGACATCAGGGTTTGACATGGCAGGCGAACAATATTCCGGCGATTCACGGCGGTTCCTGCTGTCTGTGGACCCGGACAATTATATCAGCAGGATCTCACCAAGACCTGTCTGGATCTTCCACTCAAAAACAGACAATATCATCCCGTTTACGGATGGTCAAAAACTCTACGAACGGGCGCAGGACCCGAAGGAATTTACCGAATTTGCCGGCGGGCACGGCATCAACACCGATGTCGATGACCGGATTATTCTGCAATGGGCGCAAATTTATGGCAACCGCGGGTGAATAGGTTATAGCTTTAAAGAGAGGTTGAAAATCCAAAAATGGCCGAAGTAAGTGAGATGGATGATGCGCGCAAGCGCTACGAATTCAAAAAGACGCTTGAAAAGCTTGAGATCCAGCAGGGTGACGGGACAGAGCTGATCACGCTCTACATCCCGCCCGAGAAGCAGATCTACGAAGTGACCAACCAGCTCAAGGATGAGTTCGGGCAGTGCGCCAACATCAAGAGCAAACAGACGCGGACGAATGTTCAGAGCGCGATCTCATCCATCCTCGCCCGGCTCAAATATTACAAGAGGCCCCCGGAACATGGCATGGCTGTTTTCTGCGGCACGGTCCAGCTCTACGGCGACCGGACTGACCTCCAGTGCACGATCATCGAACCTCCGGAACCTCTCAACCTCTCCATGTACCGGTGCAGCTCGAAGTTCGAGCTCGAACCGCTCAGACAGATGCTGGAGGAAAAATTCGTCTACGGCCTGCTCGTGCTCGACCGGCGGGAATCATACTGGGGGTTTTTGCGCGGCAACCGGATCGAGCCGATGGGGGGGGCAACCTCAACGGTCCCCGGCAAGCAGCGCAAAGGCGGCCAGTCGGCTGCCCGGTTCGGGCGGCTCCGCGAGATCGCCATCCACGAGTTCTATTCAAAAGTAGGGGAACGGTCAAGCGCCATCTTCCTTGCCGAGAAGGATTTCTTTGAACGCTTCAAGGGTGTGCTTATCGGGGGGCCCAGCCCCACCAAGGAAGAGTTTGAGGCAGGCAGTTTCCTGCACCATGAGATCCAGAAACGGATCGTCGGCCTGTTCGATGTTGCCTATACCAATGAGGACGGGTTATCGGAACTCGTGGATTCGGCAAAAGACGCGCTCAAGGGCATGACCGTCATCAAGGAGAAGGCGTTCGTGGACAAGTTCCTCAAGGAACTGGTAAAAGACGGGGGGCTTGCAGCGTACGGGGAGGAGAGCATACGGAAAAACCTTGGGGTCGGGGCCATCGATACCCTGCTCCTTTCCGGAAACCTGCGCAAGTCCCGGCTTAAGGTCAGATGCCAGTCCTGCGGGCATACTGATGAACGGACCGTCAGCATGGAACCGGGGAAAACGGTCAAAGACGTTACGCTCGGCACCTGCCCGAAGTGCACGGCACCACTCGCGCTCGAGGATGAGACAGACATTGTTGACGAACTGACCAGGCTCGCCGACCAGAGCAGTGCAAAAGTGGAGATTATTTCCGATGATTTTGAGGAGGGATCGATCCTCTTCTCTGCCTTCGGCGGGATTGCCGCGATCCTCAGGTACAGGACGGGGTTGTGATGGAAGACGAGACCAGCGATTTTAAAAAACGTTATGACGCGATTTTTAAGGTACTGCAGGAGTCTTCAGGGAGTAATGAGATCCAGCTCGTTGACGGTGGCGAGCATGCCGACCTTTCATCAACGCAGGCATTTATCGTCGCAAAAGAGAAGAAAATCCCCCCGGCAACATGGGCACAGGATTTCGTAAGCACTTATTCCCGGGCAATCAGCGAGACCGCATCTGCGACCGTGAAGGCGGCCGGGCCGTACCTGAACTTTTATTTTGATGATTCATATCTGGCCAATGCCCTGAGCAATGCGACACAACCCGGCTACGGCTCTTCTTTGAAGAAAACGATACGGGTTGTCCTCGAGCACACGAGCGCAAACCCGAATGGTCCCCTCCACGTCGGCCACATCAGGAACTCGATCATCGGTGACACGCTCGCACGCGCATTCCGGAAGGCGGGATACCGGCTCGAGGTGCAGTATTATGTCAACGACATGGGACGCCAGATCGCAATCGTGATCTGGGGATTTGACCATCTGGACAGCGCACAGGCTGAAGGGGAAAAAGAGGACGCCCACATCGCCCGTATCTACATTGCTGCAAACCGGGCAATCGAGAAAGACGCAGCCATCACCGGGCAGGTCGACACCCTGATGCAGCTTGTTGAAGGGGGTGACCCTGCTACGGTCAAAAAGTTCAGGAAAGAAGTGTCCCGCTGCCTGGATGGATTTGCGGTCACGTTAAAAAACCTCAATGTCGCCCACAACCGGTTTGTCTGGGAGAGCGATTTCATCCGGAACGGGGACACAAAACGGGTTATTTCCCGGATCAAAAAACTCCCGCAGGCAAAGGAGGAGGGGACGCTGGCACTCGACCTCTCAGAATTCGGGTTTGAGAACAAATACGTGATCCGGCGGACTGACGGTACTTCGGTATACGCCGCCCGCGACCTCGCGTTTCATGCATGGAAAGCAGCCAACTTTGACCGGATCATCGATGTGCTGGGCGCCGATCACAAGCTGATCGGAGCGCAGCTCCAGTGCACGCTTAAACTTCTGGGAGAGAGAACCCCCGAGATCGTCTACTTCGAGTTTGTCTCGCTCCCGGAGGGTTCGATGAGTACCCGGGCAGGAAAATTTGTCTCTGCAGACGACCTGATCACCGAGGTGACCAAACACGCTTTTCATGAAGTGACCATGCGAAGGCCGGAACTGGAAGAGAGCACCAGAAAATCGATCGCATCCTCAGTTGCGCTCGCAGCGATACGGTACGATATTGTAAAGGTTTCTCCGGAAACGCGCACTGTGTTTGACTGGAATGACGCGCTCAACTTCGAACGCCAGAGCGGCCCTTACATCCAGTACGCCCATGCCCGGGCCTGCAGTATTCTCGAGAAGGCAGGAACATTTACCGAATGCTGCGAGCTGGAGACAGATTATGAGATCGCGCTTGCCCGGCAGATCGCAAAATTCCCCATTGTGATTGGAAAGGTCATCACCGAGCTCCGCCCTCACTTCCTTGCAACCTACGCCCGCGAACTTGCCGACACATTCAATTCATTCTATCATTTCGAGCCGGTGTTAAAGAGCGAGGGGGCTGTCAGGGACCGGCGGCTTACCCTCGTAAAAGCTGCACAGAACACCCTCAAAGAGTCCCTTGAGACTCTGGGGATCGATGCCATCAGCACCATGTAATGCCCTGATAAAACAGGGCTACCAGTTTTTTTCGCCGGCGTCTTCTGCAGCACTCAAGCCCTGCATGTGGTGCAAACGGGCACTTACCGGCGGTGAGATGTGCTACAAGCACCAGTTCTACGGGATCGCGAGCCACCGCTGCGTCCAGATGACGCCGACCCTGCGCTGCAACCAGCGCTGCCTCTTCTGCTGGCGCTCGTTCGAACACGAAGTGACTGATGAGGAGGAGTGCTCTCCAGAGGCAATTCTTGCGGGCATCTACAAGCTCCAGAAAAAAGCGCTCGCCGGGTATAACGCAGTCCTCGATAATACGGTGACCGGTGAACGGTGGCAGGAAGCGCTGGACCCAAAGCATGTCGCAATCTCCCTTTCCGGAGAGCCCACCCTGTACCGTCATCTCCCCGGGCTCATCGACCTCTTCCACCAAAGCGGGTACACGACATTTTTGGTGAGCAATGGCACGAATCCCGGTATGCTTGCACGCTGCCACCCGTATCAGACGTACGTCTCGCTCGACGCTCCTGACAGGGAGACATACATGAAAACGTGCCGCCCGCAAAAAGATTACTGGGAACGGGTGCAGGAGAGCCTGCACCTGCTGGGAGAACGGAGATCGGCGGTGCGGATAACCCTTGTCGCCGGTTTAAATGACATCGCCCCGGAACGATACGCGGGGCTGGTGCAGGACTCGGGGGCATCGTTTGTTGAGGTGAAGGGATACATGTATCTGGGATACAGTAGAAACCGATTAAAAAGGGAGAATATGCCGGAGCATGAACGGGTCCGCAAATTTGCTGAACAGATCTCGCAAGCATGCGATTACACAATAAGAGATGAGAACCGGCTCAGCAGGGTGGTCTGCCTGGAGCGAGTGCTATGAAGTTCAATCCTGAGGACTGGAAGAGGAAGGCACATGAGAATTTCGAAGGGGCATGGCACGAGGGGCCGTCGGTGCTCACCCCCCCAGGCCATGCCGGAAGGTACCCGTGCCTTGCCTATAAGCGGGCGCAGGCACACCCGGTCTTTGCGACCATCAACCGGCTGCGCGAGACCTATCTTGCGCTCGGCTTTGATGAAGCGGAGAACCCGGTGATCGTTGAGGAAAAGGACATCTACCGGCAGTTCGGGCCTGAAGCCATGGCGGTGCTCGACCGGGTCTTTTATCTCGGCGGGCTCCCGCGCCCGAATGTCGGGATCTCGCGTAAACAACTGGATGAGATCAATGACCTGGTAAAAAGCCACCGTAGCCCCCTTGCCCACAGCGATACCAACCCGGCCAAAACACACCCGGTGGAGGCGCCATATAATCCCATGACGCAGGAGACCGAGGAACACCTCCGGGAAACGCTCCATGCGTATAAGAAGTCCGAGATCGATGGAGACGAGCTCACGATCGAGCTCGCAAAGGTCCTCGGTGTCGACGATGCACTGGTGGTGCACATCCTCGATGCAGTCTTCCCTGAGTTCAAAGCCCTTGCTCCTGAATCCTCGCGCAGCACCCTGCGCAGCCATATGACGAGCGGCTGGTTTTTAACCCTTGGCGCCATCTGGGAGCGGACACCGCTGCCCCTCCGGCTCTTCTCGGTTGACCGCTGTTTCCGGCGCGAGCAGGCCGAAGGCCCGACCCGGCTTATGACCTACCACTCCGCGTCCTGCATTGTTGCCGGAGAGGATATCACCAACGAAGAAGGGAAAGCGGTCAGCGAGGCGCTCCTTTCCTCGTTCGGGTATACCGATTTCCGTTTCCAGCCCGATGAGAAACGGTCCAAGTACTATATGCCGGACACCCAGACCGAAGTGTATGCCCGTCACCCGGTGCACGGCTGGGTTGAGGTTGCGACGTTTGGCATGTACTCTCCCTCGGCACTCGCGGAGTATGGGATTGGTGTCCCGGTCATGAACCTCGGGCTCGGGGTTGAGCGGCTTGCCATGATCGCGTATAATGCAGACGATGTGCGGCAGCTCGTCTTCCCGCAGTTCTTCCCGCGACCGGTCACCGATCATGAGATTTCCCGCGCCGTCCATCTCCGCGAGGAGCCAGTCTCACCGGAAGGAAAACTGCTTGCAGCTGCCATTGCCCGGGTTGCCACAGCGAATGCAACTGCCCCGGGCCCCTGCTCGTTTGATGTCTGGCAAGGCACTCTTGGAGGGGGGACGGTAAAAGTGTCAGTCGAGGAGCCGGAGTCCAATGCAAAGCTCTGCGGTCCTGCCTGCGCTAACGAAATATTCGTACACGATGGATCGATTCTTGGTGTGCCGGATGCAGAGAAGTGGAAACAGGTGCGGACAGAAGGTGTGGCAACCGGCATCAGCTACCTGAGCGCAGTTGCAGCACTCGCTGCTGCCCGTATTGAAGAAGCAGCCCGGTGTGGAAAGTCCACCACCGTGCAGGTGAAAATGGCAAAACTGCCCAGCGATATCAACCTGAAGATCGAAGATTACGCGATGCGTGCCGTCACGGACAACAACAAGAAAGTGGACGTGCGGGGGCCGGTCTTTCTTTCGGTCCGCTCAATCGTGCAGGAATAATCCGTTTTCCTTTTTTATCCATTATGGCGCAGGAATCCGGTCATGGACGTTTGCGTACCAGAAGAATTACTGACAGATTATCAGCAGCGGCCATAGCTGTCCTGCTGGTCCCCTCAGTGCCCAAACGAGAGGAAGCAGATTCCTTGAGATTACGTGTGTTAGAAATAGATAACATTAATATCAATGGATGTTAGAAATAGATAACAACACGAGTGAGTGAAATGAGGCAACGGGATATGTGTCGTATCGGTTTCGGTTTTGGACTACGTGGGAGTGCCTGTTTGTGCAGACAAGAATAAAAGAATACCGGACGCGCTTTTCCATCACCCAAGACGATCTCGCAAAAAGGGTCGGAGTCCGGCGGGAGACGATCGTTTTTCTGGAACAGGGAAAATATAACCCGTCACTCAGGCTCGCCCATGATATCGCAATCGTCCTGAATGCGAGGATTGATGACCTGTTCCTCTTTGATGACGGCCAGCCGGAGCCTGAAGACAGGGTTGTGCTGGTGGACTGAGTCGTGTGCTGTCAGGAAACAATTCGTCCGGGTTCACCCGTGAGACCGGCACAGTCCGCTTTTTTCTGACCTTCACAGAGATCCTCAAGGATTAGTACAGTCGCTTCTTTGTCAAGCGGCACATTGTCGTTCCCGCACTTGGGGGAGTAGATGCAGGAGGGGCACCCTTTCTCGCACCTGCAGTCCCGGACAAGCTCATGCGCTGTTGCAAAGAGCTCAGGGAGGACCTCATATGCCTTCTCGGCAAGCCCGATCCCGCCTTCATAGGCATCGTACACAAAGATTGCCGGTTCGCCATCGTCACCGTACATGGGTGACGACAATCCCCCGATGTCCCACCGGTCGCACATCACATGCAGGGGCATAAGGGCAATAATCGCGTGTTCCGCGCCGTGCAGTCCACCAGCAAAATCGGAACCTGCTCCACAAACCTTCTGTCCGGTATCGGCAGGAGGGGTGATCCGGAACGCCTTTGTCCTGAAGATGAGTGGCGGGAGCGAGAGAGGTTCCACACCGATAATAGTATCCCCGCGCTTGATCTTGTACGCGGTATACCGCTCGGTCACTTCCACTGCACAAAATGAACATATGGCACCGTTGATTGTCCGGGTTTTGTGCGTATCGATGACCGAAAGGCTGACCTCTTTTAACGGCTGCGTGTAATAGTCAACATCGACGCTGGCGACACGGACCGTGTGCATCTCAAGGTCCATCTCCCGGACAACGTAGCTCTCCCCCTGGTGCAGCATGATCGCACCGGGATGCGCTTCACGGAATGCATGGGGACGGTCCATCGTTTCAAGGAGCCTCCCCTTGCTCATAATCCGGAACGTTTCCGGGGAAATGCCATCGAGGGTTACCGCATCTGCCACCCTGCCCCTTCCTGAGTACACCCAGCCGCGGGAGGTCTGTTTCAAGAGGTCCCGTGACGCAAGTTCCGCGCGGAGGGAGAGGTATTCATCCCCGAAATATTCCGGGCCTGTGTCATCCTGTAACGGGATCTCTGCTGCAGCGCAGAGGATATGCCCGGAAACGATATAGGGGTTCTCCGTATCCACAACCGCATGCTCGTGCGGACGCCCGAAAAACTGGTCGGGGTGGTTCATGAAATACTGGTCGAGCGGGTTTGCCTGTGCAACAAGGATGGCAAGCGAGATGTCCCCTTTTCTCCCGGCACGCCCGGACTGCTGCCGGGTCGATATCATCGTACCGGGGTAGCCGGAGATGATCACGGCATCAAGTGTGCCAATATCGATGCCAAGTTCAAGCGCGTTGGTCGAGACCACCCCTTTCAGCGAGCCTTCCTTAAGCTGCCGCTCGAGCGCCCTCCGTTCTTCCGGGAGATAGCCGGCCCTGTATGCAGCGATCGAACCGGCGAGATTTGGGGAAAAAAGCCGGGCATCCTCACGTGCCCACACCGTAATCAGCTCTGCCATCTTCCGGGACCCGGTAAAGCAGAGCGTCTGGAGACCGGCTTTCACACAACTGACCAGCAGGTCTTTTGTCTCTTCGTGGGTTGAACGCTCACCGATCCCGTCATAGAACGGGTTATAGAGGACAAAGTGCTTCCTGCCATGGGGAGATCCGTCTTGGTCCACGAGTTCAAACGACCGGCCGGTCAGCCGTCCGGCAAACTCCCGCGGGTTTGCGAGCGTTGCAGTTGAAAGAATGAACTGCGGGTCTGACCGGTAATGATGGCAGAGGCGGAGCAACCTGCGGAGCAATAATGCAATATGGGACCCAAAGACCCCCCGGTACCGGTGCGCCTCGTCAACTACGATGAACTCGAGATGAGAGAGAAATCCGCTCCATTTAAAATGCCACGGGAGCACCTGGTGAATTTCATAGGGGTTGGAGATGATGACCCGTGCATTCTCCCGGATTGCCGGCCGTTTTGACTGCGGTGTGTCTCCGTCATAGATCGCCGGTTTTGCGGAAATTCCCGTGAAGCGCGCCATCTGTTCAAGGGTAGCAAGCTGGTCGTTCGCCAGCGCTTTTGTCGGGTACAGGTAGAGCGCCCGTGCCTTGGGATCTGTCGCCAGCCGCTCAAATACCGGGATATTGAATGCAAGTGTCTTGCCACTTGCTGTCGGGGTTGTGATGATCACATTTTTTCCATCGCGGATATGGCTGATGGCACTGCACTGGTGCGTGTAAAGCCGTCGTCTGCCCTGCTCAAGGTACGCGGTGATGGACTCATGAAGCGGGACGGACAATGTGCCGAACTGCGGTGGTTCCGGTTCGGTGATGCTCGTATGCACAACCCGTTTCCGGTACACCGGGTTCTGTTCTAGGAGCCCGAGAAGATCAGCAATCGCCATGGACGTCCTCAAGCAACCGGAAGAAGAGCATCGCAAGCGAGACTACGTCCTGCTTATTATGCTCGATGATCGGGACGAGCGCCCCGCAGTTGTTTGTGTGCAGGTATGTTTCGTAGAACTCCGGCACCATCTGGCCGGGGACATCATCTTCCCGCACTATGCCAAAGATCTCTTTTTCAAGCGCACAAAGGCGGAATGAAGAGAGTTGATCGCGCCACCTCCTCTTTGAGAAGTGGAGGACATCGAAGTGCGGGACCGGGGGGATACTCCCCCTACCATAATAGGCAAGCCGGTCCCTGAGGTACGGCAGGTCAAAGGATTTTCCATTGAACGTCACAAGAGCCGGGCGGTCAATGGAAAGATGATCGCGTGCCGCAACCAGCGCTGCCTGCTCCTCGTCGATATCGCGCAGCAGGTACTGGTATACAATCAGTCGCCCGTTCTCAATTTTCCCGATCCCAATCAGGATGACCGGGCGGGAGAAGAGTCCCAGTGTCTCGATATCCAAAAACACATACTCCTCCGGCTCATGGAACCCGGCAGCCCCAAGTGCGAGCGGGTGGGACCATGCATGCCGTCTGCCGACGAGATTTACAATGTCTGCAGAGCTGCCACCCTCAAGCTGTTCGATCACCTGCAGGGCCGGCATGCGGAACTTCGGGTTCTGTGCAAGGTCGCAGAGGGTCCGGTACCCCCGTGCATGTAACCGGCGCTGGGTTATCTTACCGATCCCGTGGACCAGCGTGAGATCAGCGAGGAAACCTGACCTTATCTTTTCGATATCTATTGTCCTGCAGCCAAGCGGGTGCCGGCTCTTCAGACAGAAGCATACGCCTCCCTCATTGGCCAGTTCTTCACCGTCAAAAACCTTGCTGAAGGAAATACCCTCGTAAGACTTCATCAGCCCGGCGAGGTGCTCCCGTGCCTTGTCATATTCAGAGGAAAAAACATACCGGCCCAAAAAACTTGTCCCGAAAATATTCCCGTCGCGGATGACCTCATACTCCCGCAGCGTTTCCATACGCTGCTGCCAGAGGGCACCGATGCGGGCAGGGGCTTCTGTGGCAACCATCGTCAGAATACCATCCGGAACCTGTATTATAAACCCCTGCTCGTGTGGAGTGAAAGTGAAGCAATGCTAATACTGTTACCCTGCAAACAAGAACAGCAGGAGCAGATAGACAGGATAAAAAATGAACCGGTCTTTACGAAGTGGTCACCATGATGGATGTCAAAGGGTTCCTCATCGATCTTGATGGCGTTCTCACTCTTGGAAACAGGGCGATCGACGGAGCGCAGGAGGCAATCGACCTGCTCAAAGAAAAAAAAATCCGGTTCCGGTGTGTGTCAAACACGACGCGGGCGTGCCGGAAAACGATCGCAGAACGACTGGCCCGGCTCGGGTTTGACATCCCGGAGTCCTCACTGTTCACCCCGCCCCTTGCGGCCATCGCCTGTATGAACGCTGCAGGAAAGCATCGCTGCATGCTGGTCACAACAGGCGACGTCCATAAGGATTTTGAACACACATTCGACCTAAACGGAGGTGCTGCAACCGATTACGTTGTTATCGGGGATGCCGGGGATACTATGACATACAGGCTCCTGAATACAGCGTTTTGTGCAGTGAACGCGGGTGCAGAGATCATTGCACTGGAAAAAGACCGGTTCTGGATGTCCCCGGACGGCCTGATGCTTTCTGCCGGGCCGTTTGTTGCAGCGCTGGAATTTGCAACCGGAAAAACTGCAACGGTTGTTGGCAAGCCATCACCGAAGTTTTTTGAAATGGCGCTCAAAGACATGAACGTCCGCACTGACCAGGCATTAATGATCGGGGATGACATCCTCACCGATATCGCGGGCGCACGCTCAATGGGCATGAAGACAGGTCTTGTCAGGACGGGAAAATTTAATGAGGAGTCGCTCAGGAGCGCACCTGTCACGCCGGACTGGGTCATCGACTCGATCGCAAACATCAGGGATCTTCTATGAACCCGGGCTCCTCCCCCCGTTGTGCGGGATTTTTTATTGGGCATAAAAAAACCTGTCTTGCGGTGCTTCTGGTGCTGTGCGTCGTGTTGTCGCTTGGGTGTATTGAGACATTGTTGCACCAGGAAAAAGTGGTCACCCCCCACATCATCCCGGTCAATAATGCACCGGCACCTGCCTCACCCACCTACACGTTCCCCTTTGAACGCTCCACCATCACCTTCACGGTGCCGGTGAATGGGTCGGTCTATGCAGGTGCAAAAGCAGCAGACAAGGAAGTGACGATTTACGGGAATGTATCCAGAAAAGACTGGGTCACCCAAACTTACTTGTCCATGACAAACGACCCTAACCAGGAACAATTTTATAAAGACCTGATCACCAGATTCCGCGAGATCCGGCAACGGAGCGCCCTTGCTGATGACGAATACGTGGAACTGATCTCGGTCTTTGTCCAGTCGATACACTATGAGACCATTGCCGAAAACCCGGTCAAGTTTCCTGTCGAAACATTCACGGACAAATCCGGCGATTGTGATGACAAGAGCCTGCTGCTCGCCGGTCTCCTCTCGCGCGAGGGGTATCGGGTCGCATTACTCTCGTTTCCCGATGAGGCGCACATGGCAGTCGGTATCGCATGCCCGGGCACAGATTACAAAAACACGGGGTATGCCTATATCGAGACAACCAACTTCTCCTTTGTCGGTGTCCCGCTTGACGGTCTCGCGGGCGGGGTAGTGCTCAACTCTGACCCCATCGTGATCCCGGTGGGCGATGGGACAAAGACCTATGGAGCCTGCGACCAGACCCGGTTTCTGCATGAGACATACGTCATCACAGGTACGCGGTTTTCCGATCTCTCCACCCAGGCAGATTCGTTAAAAAACGAGTTGCAGTCCCTCAGAAGTAGCGGCACTATCAAAACATACAACCTCCGGGTGCCGGTGTACAATGCCCTGATTGGAAGATTAACACAGAATGCCGGGGTGCACAATTACATCCTTAATCACCAGTACGACCGTACAGGGACGTATACCTGGGTCAACGATCACATCGCAGGGCTCTAAGCACTATCTGATGGACCCGGGCCATCCATATCGTCAAGGGTAATCAGTGTCGGCTGCGGATATTCCGGGGACGGCCCATTCCCCCCCGGTACCGCTTGCAGACGTTGCATGGCCATGTCACAGTACTGCTTTGAAATATCGATCCCGATGAACCGGCGCTCCAGTTTCCCTGCGACAAGCGTTGTCGTCCCTGCGCCGTTGAAGGGGTCAAGCACAATGTCGTTTTTATACGAGAATAGTTTCATAAGCCTGCGGGGCAGCTCTTCGGGGAACATCGCTGGGTGATCGTAATACTTCATCCGGATCTCCGGCGGGAACGACCATTTCCCGATCACCCATTCCTTGAACTCATCAGCAGTGATGTCAATATCTTCCCTCCTTCCTGATTTTTTGTGGGTTTCCTTGTCAAAGACCTCCACAAATTCCCAGGTGTACTTGATATAGGGCATCGACGGCGACTTCCAGCTCCCCCACGCGGTGTACTTTGCGTTATAGTTGTTCTTCTCCCAGAGAAATTCCGCTTTCCAGAGCAATCCGAGGCCGGCAAGCTGGCGGGAGATGATGTGGTGCGTAGGTACATAATCAGAGAAGAGCGGTTGGACATTCACGGCAATCCTGCCACCCGGCTTGAGAACACGCTCGCACTCCTGCCAGACGTTGAGGAGTTGTGCAAAATATTCATTCCATGCATATGTGTCGCCACAGGAGTCCCGTGCATAGGCATGGCCGAAGTTGTACGGGGGAGATGTGATGATCAGGTCGATACTCCTGGAAGGGATCCGTAAGAGTGTTTGTTGTGCATCCCCGCAGATTATCCGGTTTATAAATCTCCGGATCTCTACCGGTTCGTGGGACGGCACCTGCTGCTTGGCATGCTGTGAGCCCTTCCTGACCCTCGCCTTTCCTTCCTTATCCTGCACTTTCTCCGGACGCACAACTGCACCAGTCCTGTATATCTTCAAGTCTGTACTATTGCACAGGATTGGTAAAATGGTGACGATATGCCGCACATTTCAATGGATGGCACGGTGAAAAGCGTTTAATGCAGCAATCGACAAACACTCTACGATTATTGTATGCTGATTATCGAAGACCTGCATGTGAACGTCGGCGAAAAAGAGGTGCTGCACGATATAAACCTGCACATCGGGGTGGGGGAAACTCATGTGCTGATGGGGCCCAACGGGTCGGGAAAGACTACCCTGCTCATGACCATCATGGGCTTTTCCAACTATACGATCACCCAGGGGAAGATCCTCTTTAAAGGCGAAGACGTGACAAGGATGCATGCCCACGAACGTGCAAAACGGGGGATCGGCATGCTCTTCCAGCGCCCCCCCACGATATCAGGACTGAAGCTGGGAAAGCTCCTCACCGCCATTTCCAGGACGAAAAAAGAAGACATTCCCCGGCTCGCGGCTTCTGTTCATATGGATAAATTCCTGGAGCGCGACATCAACAAGGGATTCTCAGGGGGGGAGATCAAACGCAGCGAGGTGCTCCAGCTGATGATCCAGAAACCCGACTTCATCATGCTCGACGAGCCGGAGAGTGGTGTCGACCTTGAGAATATCTCACTCATTGGAACAGCGATCGGTTCGCTTCTCGAAAAAGACAAGCACATCATCAAGCGCCAGAAAAGCGGCCTTGTGATCACCCATACCGGTTACATCCTCGACTACCTCGAAACAGACCGGGGGCATGTCATGTGTGATGGCCAGATCAAATGCCACGGCAACCCCCGGGAAATCCTGCAGGATATCAAGCAGCGTGGATACAAGGAGTGCCTCGAATGCCACCACACGTAGCCACCCCCCCACTTTCAAAGGAAGACCAGGAACGGCTCGCACAGTCGGGTATCGACCTTTCCATGAAGAACCGGTGCGGCAGCTACCTCCAGATGGACCAGGACATCGTCCATGCTGAATGCGAACAGGAGGGAATTGAAGTCCTCTCGTATAAAAAAGCGATGGAAAAATACGACGGGCTCAAAGGTTATAACTGGAAGGTCGTCTCGCCGGATAAAGACGAGATCACACGATATGTTGCAGCACAAAAAGAGCCCAAAGGATACGTGATCATCGCGCATGCGGGCTCAAACAATATCCTGCCCATCCAGGCGTGCCTGTATCTCGGGCGCGAGCAGATCCAACACGTCCATAACATTATCATCGCAGAAGAGGGTGCCGAGCTCCATATCATCTCCGGCTGCACGAGCGGGGCGCATGTGGGCAAAGGCGGGGCGCACTACGGGATATCAGAGTTCTATGTAAAAAAGAACGCAAAGATCAGTTTCACGATGATCCACAACTGGTCAGAAGATATCGAAGTCTTCCCGCGGAGCGCTTCCGTTGTTGAAGACAACGGGGTATTCCTCTCCAACTATGTCTGCATGCAACCGGTAAAGAAGGTGCAGATGTACCCCACGGCGAATCTTATTGGGGAGAACTCCGTCGCACGGTTCTCAAGCATCGTGATCGCGTCCAAAACATCGTTCTTTGACCTCGGCTCCCGTGCGATTCTTGAGGGAAAAGGTGCGAGCGCCGAGCTCATCACGCGTGCAATAACAAAAGGCGGCACCATCATCTCCCGCGGTCATATTCTTGGCAAGACGGCAGGCACCCGCGGGCACCTTGAGTGCAAAGGCCTGATCCTGCAGGACGGCAGGATCTACGCGATCCCGGAGATCGAGGGCAATGTCGTCGGTACCGAGCTCTCCCACGAAGCTGCCGTGGGCAAGCTCGCCCGGGACGAGATCGAGTACCTGATGTCCCGCGGCCTTGACGAGGACGAAGCCACCGCTACCATCATCCGGGGCTTCCTCGATGTCAAGATCACCGGGCTTCCTGACGCACTCCAGAAACAGATCGACGCGTCCATTGATGTGGCAGAAAAATCCGGGTTTTAAAAAGAATCGGCTGGAATGTCTCAATTTCCAAGGGATGA
>JAPKXV010000274.1 GCA_026394635.1 Methanoregula sp.
GTCCACCCGCGGGAGGTATTTGCGGATCCCATTACCGACCGTGCTGCGTCAATCATCTGCGTCCACAACCACCCGTCTGGTTCCCTTGAGCCAAGCTCGCAGGATATCGCCATAACCCAACAACTCAAAGAAGCGGGAACAACACTCGGAATCCAGCTCCTCGACCATATCATCGTGACAAAAGAAGGATTTGTCAGCCTCAAGGAGAAGGGAGTGCTGTGAGTCAAAATCCCGTTTGAGTCAGTTGTTTTTTATAAGTTCCCCCAGCGCAAACCCTTTTTTGTATGCAGCGTCCAGCAGCTCTGGGTGTTTTGCCACGTCCTGCAGGGTATCCATATCGTTGATAAGGATCTCGCCCCAGTATGTACAGTCAATGATATCAAAGAACGCTTCCACGGTCTTCTTTGCCCCGGCAAATACATCCGGAATTTTCATACCGGAGATGCAGATGAAGAGCGCCCGACGGTTCTTTTTCCGGCCCTTGGTGATGAACGGCTGGTTTCTCACGTATTTTGCCATGAAAAAGACCTGAAACCGGTCCATGAACGATTTGAGCTTGCCGGGTATTCCCATGGTCATAACCGGGGTGGCGAGGACCAGACCGTCCATCTCTTTGAACTTCCCGTACATCGGCTGCATGTCATCGTCCATGATGCAGGTGTCATGTTCCCTGCAGAACATCATCTCCATGCATGCCTGAAAATCAAGGTTGGCAACAATGATCACCTCTGTCTCGCAGCCCGCATCCCGTGCACCCTGAAGCGCTTTCCCGAGCAGTTTTGCCGTATTCCCCTCAGTGAGCGGGCTCCCTAAGAGGCCGATGATCCTTTTTCCCATATCTGGAACTATGGAGAGCCAGAATCGAAATACCTTTTCATCGGGAGAGTTTCGCCATTCCCCGACTGGCACAAACACAAGCCATAAATACGTTCGTGCCCCTATGACAAGTTTGGTGATTTAGTTGACCGAACAGAAGACCTATACCGCAGGACAGAAAGTCGGCGCAGGCAAATACGTCTGCCTTGACTGTGGAAAAGAATACACCCTTGACAAGAGCGAGCAGGACCTCAGGAAGTGCCCGTCCTGCTCATGCGAAGAGTACCAATGCTTCCCGATGACCCACATCCGCCCGGACATAAAAACCCCGGAGGATGCGAGGAACCCGCCCAAACGCGGAAAAAGCAACCAGTAATTATCCATTTTTCATCCGCATTTGTACAGCCGGCATAGCATCCGGTCACAGGCGAAAATCCACTACCGCACATCTGGTAAGACAGGACTATCGTTCGCGTCCCGGTTATCAATACAAAGGAGGGGGAAAACCTCATGGTGAATGTTTCAAAGGAGGGGCAGGTCTTCAAATGCGAGATCTGCGGTAACGTAGTAATGGTAAAAGAAGCCGGCGGCGGCGAACTGATCTGCTGCGGCGAGCCCATGCAACTGGAGAGTGCGTAGACGATGGAGAAGAAGATCAAGGATCTGGAAAAGAAGATCGGAAAAGTCCCCCGGTTCTTCAAGGAACTCTGTGACAAGGACCCCGAGATGTTTGAGATGGTGATGAAGCTCGAGGAGCACGTCTGGGACGACGGGAAACTCTCGCGGAAGACCAAGAAGCTGATCGCAATCGCGATTGCGGCTGCCATGCGCGACCAGCACGCCGTGCGGGCGCAGCTCGCCGGTGCAAAAAACCTTGGCGTGACCAGAGAAGAAGTCGACGAGGCGCTCCGGGTGACCTTCCTGCTCTCGGGGATGCCCGCATACGTGTACGGCAAAGCGCAGCTCGATGAGGTTATGAAGTAAAGAGCAGGCCAGAACCAAAACATACCTTAACAGAATCGGCAGGCATGAAAATATTTCGTTAAAAATTCCGGTTCAATCTCATCATTCCCCATCCAATGATTTTTGTTTCCAAACCGCTTAGAACACTTCTATGCCGATTAAAGTCCTCGCGTTTGCCGGCAGCCCGCGGCGGGGGGGCAACTCAGAAACCCTGCTTGACTGGATGCTTGCAGCGATGGCAAAGGCACCCGACGTTGTCGTGGAAAAAGTGGCGCTGACCGAGGCCAACATCAACCCCTGTCGCGGCTGCAATGCCTGCGAGAAGCTGAACAAATGCATCCAGCGTGACGGGATGGACATCTACCATGACAAGATCATCGAGGCGGATGTCATCGTACTCTCATCACCTATTTTCTGCATGGGGCTATCTGCACAGGTGAAAGCATTGGTCGACCGTGCGCAGGTCTTCCGCTCCCGGAAATACGTACTCAGGCTGCCAGTTGTTCCCCCCGAACGCAAAGGAAAGCGGCTTGGCGTTTTCCTTGCCACTGCAGGGCAGAACTGGGACCATGTCTTTACTGCGGCAATACCGTCAGTCAAATGTTTTTTTCATGTCATTGACATACGGGACGCTGATATCACCTACCTGATGGTTAACAATGTGGATGAGAAAGGGGCGATCCACGGACACCCGACGGCAAAGGCGGATGCGGAAAAAGCGGGCGGGGCGGTTATCGCCGAGATCCGGAAACGGCTTGCCGGGTGACCATCCATGACCGCTACCGTCCTTGGCATCTCAGGAAGCCCTCACCGGCACGGCAATACCGAGACGCTGCTCGACCGTTTTCTTGAGGGTGCTCAGGCAGCAGGAGCATCTGTCGACAAGGTTGTACTCAAAGCCCTGCAGTACTCCCCGTGCCGGGGTTGCAACTCCTGCCACAAGGATGGGGAGTGCATTGTAAAAGACGATGCGATTGTCCTGTACGAGAGGATTATGACCTCTGACTGCCTTGCGGTTGCATCCCCCATCTACACGATGGGGATCACCGCCGAGCTCAAGGGTTTTATCGACCGTGAGCAGTACCTCTGGGCACAAAAATTTATTTTAAAGACGCTCTACTTTTCCGATGACCACATCAGACGTCACAAAGCGATCTTCATTTCTACGGCAGGACTCGGTTGGGACAATGTCTTTGACGGTGCGTTTCCCGTCATCACGGCACTGTTCAACACGGTCGGCTTTGAATACTACGACAACATCATTGCAAATGATCTGGACCGGTACGGCGGCATCCGGCAGCACCCCACTGCAATGAACGAAGCATTTGAAAAGGGACAGAAGGTTGTGAGGGGCTGGAAAAATTGAACGCACCCTGATTTATTTGAAGAATTTTTACAGCAGGTTCGGATAGAACGAGAGCAGCAGGGCCCCGAACGCAGCAATTATCAGGATAGCAAAAACGACCGGGTTCCACGCAAGCACCTTTCGCCCGTCAAGCACGCTCACCGGCAGCATGTTGAACGCAGCAATCATCGTGTTGACCTGCAGCCCCACCATGCCAATCAAAGTAGCGACATTGCCGGTAAGGTTCGGAGAGACTCCTCCGTACAACAGGAGCCCGGCAAATGGGATGCAGAGCAGGAGGTTTGTGAGTGGCCCTGCCGCGGATATCTTCCCGTTCTGCTCCCGGGTGATCCCGCCACCGCCAAACCGCCCGGTATCATAGATCACGGTTGCACCCGGGGCAGCAAAGACCACCCCGACAAGTGCAGCGAGCGCAACGGCAACAACGAGCATGGTGTTGTCCTTCCGGAACTCCGCCCAGTACCCGTACTTCATGGCAGTGAACTTGTGTGCCATCTCATGGGCAACAAACCCAATCGATCGACTCTGGTGCCCGCCTCCCGGATGAAGATGATGGCAAACGCCAGGGATATGGCACCCCATGCGATGAAAAGGTCAAGGCGTTCCTGCCGTGATATCCGTTCGAGCATAATAATTCCGCAATTACATGGAAGTCTCTGCCATTAGTTCTTTGGGTACTGCACCTTCCATTCATCAGCTATATACCACTCTTTTGATCAATACACTGCATATGAGGATCGAGGATATCCGAAAAGAGATCGACAAGGTCGACCATGAGATTGTTCG
>JAPKXV010000303.1 GCA_026394635.1 Methanoregula sp.
AAAAAGGTTTGATGTAAAAGACATGAAAAATCAAGTATCAAATAACATGAAAAAACAGTATGATAACGTGATCCTGGTGCAGCAACATTTGACTGCGTTAAAATGAGAAACGAAAGAACAGGTATCCCTTTACGACCTCTCTCGGGGACTTATTTCCCCGCCGCCCGGACACCCCCTATCAGGATTGCCATACGCTTAAGAGGATTTCGATTAACTGCATGAAATGTGAATTCAACTCACTTATTCATGACGAAGTTTTGATTGAGATTTCATCTAAAAAGGGGGGGTTTTCGAAATCCTCTGTGAGGTGACAACATACTCGCGTATCTCATACGCACGATTGTGGGGCATTTGACTGCAATGTGTGAAAACTTTCAAACGGTAGTGCTTGAAATCGAGGACACCTTTTTATACGTTTAAAATTCCTAAAATGGGAGAAGAGCCAAAAAAAGAAGGGAAAGACAGGATTCCCTGCCATCGGATTCCGGTTCGGTGCAGGGAAGGCAAGCGAGGCATACCGTATCCCGTGGGCATTCGTGATCGGGCATTTTTTAGATAACCACGGGATACGTCTTGAGGATGCCCGGCAAGATATCCTACCCCCCACATCACGTGACGGGTTTCACCGTGAACGGTTATAACTCTCATGTATGCAAAGTAATTTCTTTGTTGTGGGTCAAATGATATGAATCCATGATGGAATCCTTCAACAGGTTCGGCGTGATTATCAACGATAAGGTAGTCCGGACCCCGATCGCTGTTGCATCAATGGCAGGGATTGTCGATACGGGGTTCGTGCTTGCCCGCGCGCCCCATATCGGGGCAGCATTCATCGGCGGGTATTCCATTGATGAGCGGACAATTTCGGCTGCACGCGCAATCGTTGCTGCTGGAGACCGAAAAGAATTCCTGTATGACGATCCTGTTGAGGAACTTGGCACCCAAATCAGGAAAATGAAAGGGAGCGATGTGGTGTTCGGGCTCAATCTCAGGGGAAGTACCCCGGAATCCTACAGGACTATTGCAGAGTCTTTGGGGGACAAGGTTGTCTATGAGATCGATGCACACTGCCGGCAGAAACCGCTCATTGAGGCTGGCTGCGGGGAGCATTACCTGCACAACCCAAAAGAACTTGTGGAGGTCGTCAAAGCCCTCAAGTCAGCGCATGTCACCGTATCGGTCAAGATACGTGCAGGAGTGGCAGCGGATGACCGGCTCCTCTCCCGGAAACTCTGGGGCGCCGGTGCTGATATCCTCCATATTGACCTGATGGACTATGGCCATGCAAAACTCCGGCAGATCCGGAACAGCTGCCCTTGTATGCTGATCGCAAACAACTCCATCAACACCTTTGATACGGCAAAAGAGATGTTCTCTCACGGGGCTGACCTCATATCCCTTGCCCGGAAATCAGATGAGCGGACCCTTTCCGGGCTTGATGCCGCCATTACCCGGTACACGGACGAACAGGGATGGTACAACTCCCCCAAACAGCTCTGCCGCGGCGGGGATGTCCGGGCGCTCACGTTCTGCTGTATGCCGGTGAAGGACTGCCCGCTCATCCCGACCCTGAAACGGATCGGGATTACCAAAGAAGAGTTTTTAAAAATCAAGATCGAAGCGGTAAAAAATACTCCGCTCGAAGCCGGCCAGCACACCTGTTTTGGCAGCCTCGTGTGGTGCTGCAAAACATCCTCACCCTGCATGTTCCGGGACATGACGATCCAGCAGGAAGGGCTCACGAACAAAGAATATATGCGCCTGAAGCGTGAGCTCTCTGATACCATAATGAGCCGGGTGTTCCATGACGTGCCACATGATGACGCGGGCTGAACGGGCGCAGCTTGCGATGATGCTGGAGGTCTGCGCGTACCCCAAACCCGGAAATGTCGACCGGTGCCATGATTATGAGCAGACGCTTCTTGAACATTTCCTTGCTTCGACCATTTTTTCCCGGCCCGCACTTGAAGAAGCGGAGCGGGGAACCGGGAGGATCGGCGAGATCATCGGGCATGCTGTGCGGGCAACAAACTGCCATGAAGGTGGCAACACCCATTTCGGTGCATTCATCCTGCTCATCCCGCTCGTGTATGGTGGCGATATTGCCGGCGCGCTGAAGGCAATCGCAAAGACCGATGTGTCTGATGCGGTGGCATTTTACAAGGCATTCGGGATGACCAAGGTGCGGATGCACAAGAACGATGAACTGGATGTGAACGACCCCCAATCACTCCAGGTGCTGCGCGACCGGGATATGACCCTCCTGGATGTGATGCAGCATTCCGCGGCAAACGACATGGTTGCCCGCGAATGGGTGACCGGGTTCCCGCTGACACGGCGCGGGGCAGACCTCCTGAAAACGTACGGCAATGGACGCAAAGCCATTGTGCAGGCATTTCTTATGTTGCTTGCTTCAGAACCTGACACGTTCATCATAAAGGAGCATAGCAGGGGAGTAGCGGAGCGCGTCATGGGAAGAGCCCGTGACGTGCTTGATGGACAGGTCTCATTAGAAACCTTCGATGCCGAATGCATTGAACAGGGGATCAACCCGGGTTCTACTGCGGATATCATCATCGCCTCTGTTTACATCGCGCTGGGTGAGGGCTGGAAATGGGACTCCTGAACGAAGGCATTAACGAAGTAATCGCCACCACCCGGTTCAATGCCGCACCGATGGGGGTCTTCTGCCGGGAGGGTCAGTTTACCATGGTGCTCTTTTCCGGAAGCCATACTGCACACAATATTGAGCGGGACGGGTGGGTTGTGGCAAACATTGTCCATGATCCTGTCCTGTATGTCACGACTGCATTTTCTGATCTCCCGGAAGATGCATTCCTCCCGGTTAGGGTAAACGGGCGGGATATGCATCGGCTTAGACAGGCTGATGCATGGCAGGCATTCGATGCTGTGCCTGAGCACCGGGGCACGGAATCGATAACAGCCCGGCTCTCACCGTTGCACGAGGAGATCCTCTCATCCACGGTACGGCCGGTTAACCGCGGGTTCAACAGCATCATCGATGCGACGGTCCATGCGACACGGTATGCGATCACCCGGGATCCGTCATTGAAACAACTGATCGATTATCACGCCGGGATTGTCCGGAAGTGCGGCGGGAAACGGGAGTTGGAAGCGCTCGGACTTTTAATGAGGTATATCAGGTAGGAAAAATTGAGCGGGAGAATATAACCTTTTTTAACAGACTCTGGGGACCGGGTCCCCCATAGGAGGTTCAATAAAACGCTCGCCCCCGATTGCCGTCTCCATGATTACGTGGGCACCTCGTGTTACCGTTCCTACAACTGCCGCATCCCTGCCATATTTGTGTGAACGAAGGGCGGCAAGGACGGCATCCACGTCCGAAGGCGGAACACCCATCACCACCTTCCCTTCATTTGCAACTTCGAGGGGATCGATGCCGAGCATGCCCGCGGCGCTCTTTACACTTCTCCGGAAGGGAAGACTCTCTTCCCTGATCCGTACGCACACATGGCTTTTCTTTGCCATCTCGTTCATCGCGCTCGCAAACCCGCCCCGGGTCGGATCCTTCATCGCATGAATCGTGCCTGCAAAAAGAGCCTGTTGGACCATCCCCCAGAGTGGTGCCACATCGGATTTTATCTGTTCCCCGAGATCAAAGCCCTCGCGGTGCGCCATGATTGCGATCCCGTGATCCCCCAGGGTACCGGAAACGATGATCCGGTCACCGGGCTGCAGGCCATTATCCCGGATTATGGTGTCTGCGACGCCGATCCCCGCGGTATTAATTGCAATCCCGTCAAGAGCTCCTTTCTCCATCACCTTCGTATCACCGGTGACAAGGTTTGCCCCCGCTTCCCCGAGCGCTTCATCCATGGATGCAACAATCCGTGCGAGATCTTCGACTTCAAACCCTTCTTCTATGATCATCCCGCACGAGAGCGCGATCGGACGGCCCCCCATCATCGCAAGATCGTTGATGGTGCCGCATACTGCAATCCTGCCGATATCACCCCCGGGAAAAAAGATTGGGCGGACGACATGGGAATCCGTAGTGAAAACAAGATTATGCCCATGGAACGGGATTACTGCACCGTCATCGAGCGCCTCCAGCCCTATCCCGCCGGCATTATTGTGGGAAAACTTCGTGAGCGTCTGCAGCAGTTCGCCCATCACTTCCCCGCCAGCGCCATGCATCAGGGTGACCTTCATGCGTCATCGACCTCGATCTCGATATTGGTGACCACAATCTCCCTGCCCCGGACCAGTTCCGGCAGCGCCCCGCACTTCGGGCAGACAAACACTTCATCTCCGGAATACCCGCAGGAACATTTCGTTGCCGCCGTAACCTCATTGCACTCGAGCACTGCCTGCGTAAAAAGAGGGTCGTCTTCCCTGATTATATCAAAGAGGAAGATCACCTGGTCGGGATTCACCATGGATATTTTTCCGACATCCACGCATACCTTATTGACACGGTCGGCATGGTTTTCAAGCGCGGCCTTGCGTGCGGTCGCATACAGGTCGTACGCGATGCTGTACTCGTGCATCACTCCTCCAGTGCAGCGTACACCTGCCGGAATATTTCCCGGGTCTCCAGGCCCTCTTCACGGGAGAGCCGCTGGATTGCAAAACCCACATGGACAAGAACAAACTCGCCGACTTTCACATCGACAAGATCGAGCCGGACTTCCTGCCTGAGTTCCCCATAGTCCACAAGCCCGATATTCCCCTCTTTAATCTCCAGCACTTCTGCGGGAACTGCAACGCACATCGATGACCCTCAAAAATATCTGACGTATAATGTGGGAGCTCCAACCACATAAAAACAATGTTGGGACACCAAAAGGTTCCCGTGGAAATTTTTCGGCTCCGGTGAAATCATTTTGGCTCTTCGCTGTTTTTAGGGGGTAAATCTGGTCCCGGTCCTACAATCTTATGGGGCTGCCACCCAAAAAACCCCCGCATGGTGAAGACCCCCACCCCCTGATGGGGGTCGGCGCGACGCCTCGTTTTGGTCGCGCCTGGGCAAGGCGGTTCATGTGACTACCTATGAGCTGAAGTAATCATTCGGCTAACCCACTCACTTTGCCAAAGAGGCTCATTTTTTTACGTTCTCGGGGGCGTTTGCCGTTCCAGAGAGGGAAGGGCAAACCTGCGGCAGCCCCCCTTGCGATATCCGTTAAAAACAGGTTCATCATGGATCTCGGTGAATGATGAGAGATCAGGGATTTCCCCCGAGCCAATTTTTCCTAACATAAAATGGGCTCATGGATGAGACTCATCCCCTTTATCCACAAAACAAAACAGTGCTGACGCCGGGGAAGAGATTTGAACTCTTGAGGTGCAGAGCACCATTGGTTTTCAAGACCAACGCCTTCCCGGACTAGACTACCCCGGCACGTACCGTACCCATTTTGTCTTGTATGTAAAAAATGCTTCTTTGAATAGACCGCTCCTTGAATGGGGAATGTACCGAATACGTTGAAAACCGGACAGATCACGGACGTCGTAATAACATCAGGATCACAAGAGCCAGGACTCCCGTTATTACAATACCGGGAGATTGTTGTGTCTCCGCAGGAGTTGCACTGGATAAAGGCCCGGCCCCGAACCCTGCCGGAATGGTGGGGCTGACTCTTACCGACTGGGCATTCTCTGCATACAGGAAGACCTCCCCGCTGTCAGAATATTTGTACGGGTATACCTTCACAGAGATCGGCTTTCCCCGTGCCTGAATGATAATTACTTCGGGATTCAGTGCGCCGTTCTCATTGACGGCCGTCAGGTTTCCGCGGTCATCGATATACTCCACCACCCAGTCAATTTTGGAGGACGTATACAAATTCACGGTACCGGAACCGGCTTTCACTTCAAAATAGGCAGGGGTATCCCGGGATGCTTTTGTATGGGCAGAGATAACGTCGTTCTGGGTTGTGGCCGTCACAGGTACCCCGGTGACTGCTGGAGACGTAACCGGTGCTTCACCCGTTACCGATATGCTTACCGTTCCCACAAATCCCTTTGTATCCGTAAAACTCACATCATAGATACCCGTCTGGGTGATGGGGACGTCAACAGAAAAATGTCCCTGGAAATTCGTGCTGATATATTGCGGCCCGAACACCCGGGATCCGTCAGGTGCCGCCACTTCAATCTGGACCCCTGAGTTCTGGCTCCCCACCATTGTACCGGCAATACTGAGTTTTCCGTTATACTGCTGGTTCAGGTGCGAACTGAGCTGGATTTCATCAGCCCTGTCCACGAGTTCGACAAGACGCATCGTAACAGAATCCCCCTGTCCATTCGCCGGCACTTCAATCTTATAGGTTCCCTTCCTGAGAGATGTAGTATCGAAAATGACATGGAACGTCCTGTCTGACTGAACATACGCAATTTGTCGTTGTATCGGCGTGGCTGTCGTGAGTTGATAATACAGTACCACATCGATGGGAGTGCCGATGCCAAAGGTTGTGATCCCGGTGACAACAAGAGGTTTTCCCACAGCGAGCGTCGCCGGTGCAGAGATATCGATCTGGTATGCGGAAACAATACCGGATAAAAAAAGAAGTCCAAGCACCGGCAGGACGAACTTATTCATTAACTTAAGGTCTACTACTATGCTGTTAATGATTTCTGATTTTAGTGAACGCCCGCTCGCCTGCTGGAGGGGAAAAGAGCGGTTCGAAGGAAGGATTCTGGATTGCCTCACGGTTATTTTCAGGACATCAGGATGCTGCTGGAACCAGTGCCTGATGTGCAGCTACCGGCACGAACGCTTCACCGGTACACTATCACCGGAATCGTATGAGAAAAACCTGCTCTCCCAACTCGCCTGGATAGGGGAACAACACCAACCTGATGAATACCAGATGGTAAAAATATTTACATCGGGAAGTTTTTTTGACCCCCGCGAAATCCCCCCAGATGTCCGGAACAGGATTGCATCAGCATTTCATGGCAAGATCGTTATCGCGGAGACCCGTCCTGAATTTGTCAATGAAGAATCCATTTTACCGTTTCTTCTGGCAATCGATGACGGGAGCTGGAAAACACCCCTGTTCTGTGCGATCGGGCTTGAGACTTCAGATGATCTAATCCGGGAAAAATGCATCGGGAAGGGATTTTTATTTTCTGATTTTACCAAAGCAGCTGCACGGGCACGGTCATCAGGTGTTGGCGTAAAAGCATATCTCCTGTTCA
>JAPKXV010000437.1 GCA_026394635.1 Methanoregula sp.
CCGTAGATCCTTCCGGTCCGGTCCCTGTAACGAAAGGAACCAAAGTCGTATGGGAGAGTCATATGATAGCTCGTGAGAATATAATCAAGTCAACCGGTATGAACGATGGCCTGTTTACATCTGGATCTCTTAATAATGGGCAATCGTTCAGTTACACATTTGACAAGGCAGGAGCCTACGACTGGATATCAACCACAAATGGTGCTATTAAAGGAACAATAACTGTTCAATAATTTAACAAAATCTCTAATTCTTTTATTCTGATGTTCTTCCATTCTGATAAAGTGGGATTATTAACCATTGAACATCATGTATTCTGGGGTATTATTTCATGTCGAAAGGCACCATCGTTCTTGCATATTCCGGCGGGCTTGATACATCCATCTGCATCCTGCTTTTAAAAGAGCGGTATGAGTATAATCGTGTTGTCACCGTTGCGGTGAATGTCGGGCAGCGGGATGAAGAGATCAGCATAGCAACAACAAAAGGGAAAAAATTTGCGGACAAGCACTACACAATCGATGCCCGGGAGAAGTTTGTCAACAATCATATTTTCCCTGCCATCAAGGCAAACGGCTCTTATGAAGGCTATCCGATGGGGACATCACTTGCGCGCCCGCTGATAGCGGAAGAAGTTGTGAGTATTGCAAAAAAAGAAGGAGCTGCCCGCTGATAGCGGAAGAAGTTGTGAGTATTGCAAAAAAAGAAGGAGCTGCTGCGGTTGCACACGGTTGCACAGGGAAAGGCAATGACCAGCTCCGGTTTGATCTTATTATCCGTGGTGCAGGACTTGAAGTGGTCGCGCCAATCCGTGAACTGAACCTGACCCGGGACTGGGAGATTGAGTATGCAAAACAGCATAAGATACCTGTGCCGGTAAAAAAGGGCAAGCCATGGAGTATGGATGAGAACTGCTGGAGCCGGAGCATTGAAGGGGGGAAGCTGGAGGATCCCGCATACCATCCACCCGAAGAGATCTATCTCTGGACGGTATCCCCTCAAAAAGCCCCCGATAAACCCGAAATACTCAATATCATGTTTGAAAAAGGGGTTCCCGTTGCGGTGAATGGCAAAAAGATGAAGGGATACGACCTCATCCAGCACCTAAACCTGGTTGCCGGTAAGCACGGTGTCGGCAGGAACGATATGATCGAGGACAGGATCCTCGGCCTGAAAGCACGGGAGAACTATGAACACCCCGCAGCGACCGTAATTTTGGCTGCCCACCGTGATCTTGAAAGCCTTGTGCTCAGCCGGGAGGAAATCGCGTTCAAACGAATCGTGGATGACAAGTGGTCAGAACTTGCCTATATGGGGCTGGTGTACGAACCGCTGTACTATGCACTCAACTCCTTTATTGACACAACACAGGAGCGGGTGAACGGGACGGTTGACCTTGAGATCTTCAAGGGGAGTGTCCGCATACTTGGCAGGACTTCTCCCAACGCGCTCTATTCAGATGAACTGGTGTCGTTTGACAGCACGTCACTTGACCAGTGCCATGCGATCGGCGTTTCCCAGTACTATGGCATCCAGGCACGCATGGTGCATGCTTTGAGAGAGAAAAATACTAAATTTATAAAATAAAAAAACTTATTCAATTTTTTTCCCGGCGTTCGGTCCGGGTGTACAATCAAATACTTCCGTGATCTTCAGGACCAGCAATCCCTTTGCAGGATAATGTGGGCCTTTTGCTTTTATCTGCGCCTTGATCTTTTCATAATCCGGACCGCTGGTTCTCACCGTCACGGTCCCCTTGATTTGGAAACAACGCTTCTTTTCAGGGTCCCAGATATAGAGTGCCATGCGGGGGTTTTCCTTTACATTTGCGAGCGTCTTTACCATGTAGTTGTCCCCGATCCAGATTGTGTCATCAGCAACAATCTGCACTGTGCCCATCGGTGCAACATTGGGGATTCCATTTTTGGATGCTGTGGCAATGGCATAGGGTTTATTCTTCGCAAATACTTCTTTCATTTCCGCAGTTAGTGTCACCATCGTTTTCCCTCCTTTCCTACAGGCATTGAATGCCGTACCCTTTCATAGTGGTTTAATATGCTTATGTTTTGTGTTTGACGGATCGGATGGATTTGAAATATTGGCTCTGTAGAAATCATCGTTTTTCATAACGTTCTTGGGGGCGTTTGCCGTTCTCGAGAGGGAAGGGCAAACTGAAGAAGATGTCCATTTGGACATCTTCGAGTTACATTACCCCCACCACTGCGGCACAGCGAAGATATCTTCGGTATCTTCTCGTGTCCGCTATTTCTCCCCAATGGCGAACAACCCCCCTTGCGATATCCATCGAAAACCGGTTCATCATGGATCTCTGGTAATGATGTGAGATCAAGGATTTCACCAGAGCCGAAATATTAATAGTAAAGGCTCAAATGCAGCGGATTTGGCTGATTTTCCCCTGTCTTATCGAATAGAAAATTATAACAAGATACAATCAAAATCGGTTACTATGTGCGCCAGTTTTTTTAGTCGCTTTATAAAACCCAAACCCCATATTGTCCAGAGTCCCCCACCCCCCTCAATTATCCACGGCCCGGGGATGATGTTTCCTGAATATAAAAATAAACCGTATTTTATCGTTGCATCCGTAGAAATGGGTAACACGACCACCAAATGCATCCTCACCGGTGTGAATCTCGAGACCGGGATGTCGTACGTGAT
>JAPKXV010000269.1 GCA_026394635.1 Methanoregula sp.
GCCGGGCCAAAATCAACAACGCGGACAGCGAGTTACGAGGTCGAGCGGGAATACCTTGTCGATTACGTGCAGGAAATTGCCCGGTTTAAAGGAAACGGCGTCGAGTGCCATATCGATTCCCCCGGAGAGCCGATGCTGTACAGGGAAATTTCTGAGCTGGTCGCTGACCTCCGGGCGATTCCGGAAGTGAGCGTCATCTCCCTGCAGACCAATGGCACGCTGCTCAATGACCGCACCATCGCAGCGCTTGATTCAGCAGGGCTCGACCGGATCAACCTCTCGCTCCACGCCCTTGATCCTGCGATGGCGCAGGACCTTGCCGGCGTCCCGGGGTTTGATATCGGAAAGGTCATGGATGCTGCACGGGCTGTCGCAGCAGGCCGGATTGACCTGCTCGTCGCACCGGTCTACCTGCCGGGGATAAACGATACCGAGATCCCGAAGCTGATCCGTTTTGCGCAGGAGATCGGGGCGGGTAAACGCTTCCCGCCGCTCGGTATCCAGAAGTTCGAGCGGTACAAATATGGCAGGAGCCCCCGGGGCCTCAAAGTGCAGAGCTGGTGGCAGTTCTATAACCGGAGCATAAAACCATGGCAGAAAGAGTCTGGCTGCAAGCTCGTTATCACCCCGCAGGACTTTGGCACAGAACGACGGTCGATGCTCCCGAAGGTCTTTTGTAAGGGGGAGAAGACAACCGTTGAGATCCGGGCTCCCGGCTGGATCCGCGGTGAGCAGCTGGGTGTTGCCCGCGACCGTGTCGTCTCGGTGATGGGGTGCCTGAAGACCTCGGGGAACCTGCGGGTAAAGATTGTGTCCGCAAAACACGGCATTTATGTTGCAGTGCCGGTGTGAGTTACCAGTACACCCCGCAATCCCCTGTCCGGCTGATTGTTATATACGAAAGGTATTTACCTGCTCCTTCCCGAAATTGAAAAAATGATGTGATGCCGGATGGGGTTTGTTATCTCCCTTATCATCTGGATGCTGACGTTTCTGCGGGTGGTCATTGCAATCCTCCTTGCTTCGCTTGGCATCTCCACGCTCCTTGCATCGATCTCCCGGCTCCTCTTCGAACCATCCTCCGCGCCCCTGCTGGCGATCCTCCTCTGGTTTGTAAAACCGCTCATTATTGGCATCATCCTCATTGTGGTTGCGTATTGGATCTCAAAAACACTTACCCGGTTCCAAAAAAGTGTGATTATCTTTTTTGTGTTCATTATCAGTATCGTTTTGTTTATCTTACTCGTAAGCGGAATGGGCTGGTTTACAAGTTCCGTGGCAAACGATATCTCGGTTATCGCTGCACCGGTCAATACGATGAATGAGATCAACAACATGTCACGCGTATTGACGGGGGTATGACGCCCGATAAACAACATTCAGGCTAATAAAAGAACAAACAAAACAGGATTTTAATAATTCCAATTCGCAATTCGAAGATTTACTTCGTAAATCTTCTCCATCTCGAGATCCTAGTGAACCTCTCGGAAAAAAGAGAGATTAACCGAACAGGGCGCCAAGCCCTGCCATGCCGCTCTCTTCGTCTTCCTTCTTGTGCTCTTCCTTGTGCTCTTCCTTTGCCGGTGCTGCTGCTGCATGTGCTGCTGGTGCGGCGGCAACTGCCACCGGTGCGATGGCTGCCTTGCTGATCGCTTCCTCGATGTTTACGCCATCGAGTGCTGCAACGAGCGCCTTTACACGGGATTCATCAACTGCGGTACCTGCGGCGGCAAGGACTGCCTTTACGCCGTTCTCATCGACCTTCCTGCCTGCCTTGTGCAGGAGAAGTGCTGCATAGATATATTCCATCTTTTTCACCTCGGTTTTAAAATGTTACTTGACAATGCTTTTCAACGCAATGCTTTCTCGCTGGGCTTTACCGATAATCGCATCAACCACATCTTTCCCGTAGATGCACGCCTCGACGGCAAGACTCCTCGCTTCCCTGACTGCTTTTACCAGGATCGGGGCGATGGTCTCCTTTGTCGGGATCGCTGCATTGACCGAGAGGTTGAATGCCTGCTGTCCGGCAAGCTGGATCTGGGCAAGGATTGCGGTCTCGTCGATCGCGAGCACGGACGGCTCGAACACGTCGCCCTCGTAGAACGCTGCCTGCAGGGCAAGCCCGACGTCCATGGGTTTGATGGCCAGCTTGATCATCACGTCTGCGATTTTTTTAGAGATGACCGCGCCTTTCTTTACGATCGTCTTGGTCTCACGGATCTTGACCTTACCGCCCTCGATCGCAGCGGGAATTCCCGCCTGCTGGAGCTCGCCTACAATCGGGCCCGGCTTGAAACTCGTCGGACCTTTTTCGACCACGATGTCTTCCGGCGCGGTTTCGCCGGCCTTTGCCGCCATCTTGGTCTTGGTCTTCTCGAGCTGCCTGAAGAGTTTGAACGGGTTGTCGTTGGTGAAGATCATCGCGGAGT
Organism: Methanoregula sp.; assembly: GCA_026394635.1. Lineage (GTDB taxonomy): Archaea > Halobacteriota > Methanomicrobia > Methanomicrobiales > Methanospirillaceae > MVRE01. The sequence continues at coordinate 2,433 of JAPKXV010000269.1, forward strand.
GCCCGGAGACGAATTTGGTGAGCCCCGTCACTTTCCCGCCGATCTCACCGAGCGCGTGCTCGATTAACGTGTTCCTCGTCACCCTGATGACCGCTTTGCCCCGGAGGTTGCGCCGGATCTGCTGTACCTGCGCTGCGGGGATGCCGTACATGTCGACAAGCCCGATGAGCGTGTACTTGCCCGCATTCTTCTTGATCTCGTCGATCTCGTCCTTTTTCCATGCCGGCAGGTGCCGCGTGTAGAGTGCCATTTACACCAGCCTCACAGCGGGACCCATCGTGGTCTTGACATAGATCGAGCGGACGTTCAATGGTCCCTGCTCAAGAACCGATTCGATCCTCTTTACGATCGTTTCGATATTGTCGGCGACCTGTTCCGGCTTCATTGCCGTTGACCCGACCTTGGTGGAGAAGACGGTCTTGTCCTTGGTGCGGATCTTCACGGAATTTCGGAGACGCTCCACGATCGGGCGGATATCCATCCCGCCTGTGATCGGCATCGGCATCCTGCCCCTCGGACCTAACCGGGGACCCAAAAACCTGCCGACCTGCGGCATGACTCCTGTCTCTGCAAGGAAGAACCGGTAACTTGCGGCGACCCTGCGTGCCTCACGCGGTGCGCCACCGAGCCTCTCGATCTCTTCGGGGCCTAAAATCAGATCAACCTTGGCATCCTTTGCCTGCGTGACGATATCCCCTTTCCCCAGGACACAGATCCCGATGTTCTCACCGGTCCCGTGGGGGAGCATGATCGTCTCGTCGATACGATTTTTCGGCTGCGCCATGTCGATATTCTTGAGATTGATGGTGATATCTATACTCTCAGAGAATTTACGTTTAGGCGCTTTTTCAAGAGCCGTTTTCACGGCTTCCAGTATTTTGGCCTTTTCAACCATCAGCTACCTCCATAGTTATGCGACCTTTCGATCTTCTATGGTTCATATCACAAACTAGTTTGCGAGCGCGCTGTCGTACTTGCCCTCGTTGATTTCGGCAATGACCTCGCTGGGCTTCCTGCCGTCAACCGTGACACCCATGCTCCTGCAGGTGCCGACGACCTCTTTGACTGCGGTCTTCAGCTCGTAGGAGAGCATGCCGTCGAGTTTCATTTTGGCAATCCTGACAGCGGCCTCAAAGGGTAAGTTCCCTGCAACAATGGCGTTGGGCTCTTTGGATCCCTTCTCGATATTAGCCTCTTTTTTTATGAGCGCCGTGGTAGGCGGGACGCCGACCGTGACGGTGAACTGCTTCTTGTCATCGACTTCGATCCTGACCGGGACCTGCATTCCGTTGAATGAGGCGGTCTTCTTGTTGATCTCATCGACAACTGCCTTCACGTTGATACCGAGTGGTCCGAGCGATGGTCCCAATGGGGGACCAGCGGTTGCCTTTCCGCCGGGTACTAAAACCTCGACCACTTCTGCCATAATATGTCCACCATGCCGTCCCGTGTAACGGGCATCTGGCGTGGGTCTTAAAATATTGGCCGGAGATGACTTAAAGGTGATCTCATTGGATGGGGGCTGGTGCCCCCATACCCCCGTTGCGAGAAACGCCAGCCGTCCCCTTGGAACGCTCCCGCGGCGGTTCTAAAATTAATTTTTCCCTTAAAAAACCTAAA
>JAPKXV010000178.1 GCA_026394635.1 Methanoregula sp.
CCGGCGGGGGAAATGCCCCGTAAAGATTCAACGGAGAATTTTGATTAACTGCATGAAATGTGAATTCAACTCACTTATTCAAGGATGAAGTTTTGATTGAGACTTCACCTGAAAATGGGGTTTTTAAAAATCCTCAACGGTAAAATTGAGAACCCTTGTCCCCGGGGTCATAACTCCGTCAGGCTGAAGGCACGGAACGTAGTCCAGGAGGGGAAGACCGGGAAATGGAGAATGGGGTGAGAGAGTGGAATGAACTTTAAAAAAACAGTCAACACGGTATTATTTTAAAAAAAATCAATTCCGGTATATACCCGGGAACGGTCACCGCACCGGTTCCTTGCTTTTCAGGACCTCGATACAATATTTTTCGAGCGAATCGAGGATCGCCCTCTTTGCCGTCTTCTGGCGCACCTCGTCCTCAGAGAAAAAGTCCTTTGCAAGATACCGGAGTATGGTCACGTAGTACTCAAGCCAGGGATAGTTCTTTTCAATATCCGCAAGGTGCCCGAACGCCTCTTTGTTCTCTTTGCTCAGGAGGTCAAACGCAAAATCCAGGAGCTCGATCGTGTGTGCCGGCATCCCCTTCGTGAGCGCAAGCTTGCGGAAGCTGTGGTAGGTGATCTTCTTTGTCGTGAGCAGGGAAAGCTTCAGCCCGAGGAAGATAGGCTCGAGGTTATCGGGATACTGCTTGATCAACTGGTTGACAACCCCCGCAGCTCCCCCCGCGTCCTTGCCTTCCAGCTTGAAATAATACATCTCGCGCAGGAAGTTGATGTCATTGTAGAACTGCTCGGAACCGATCTCGAGGAGCCGTTTCTTCATCTCGGTGTTGTTGGAGATCTTTGCCTTTTCAAGCCCGACGGTGACAAACCATGCCTCGCTCGGGAACCATTCGAGCGACAAAAAGATCATCTGCCAGAAAATTTTATCGAGAAATGCAATATCTTCCAGTTCCAGCTGCGGGAGTTTCTGCAGGGAAGGTTTCCTCCGTGACAACTCCAGCATCTTTTCCCGTGCAAGGAGCTCCATCTCCCCGGGCCGGGACTTTCTCTCCCGCTCCTCCTGCGTAAATTCCCGCAGCGAGAGCGTGTAATAGCAGTGGGCAACCGCAGCACCCAGCATCACATCGAGGTTCCAGTAATTGCGCAGGTACTCAAGGGCATGGACTTCGTCGCCGATCTTTAAGAGTTTCAGGCCGACAACGATATTGATACCCATATCGGCATCCTTGCGCTTTTTTAAGCGCAGGGAGTTTAAGATCACTTTCTTGACATACTCAAAATCATTGATCGTGCTGCTCGCATCGAGCACTTTGAAGGTGATGCTGTCGATAAAATCGTCGTAAAAATCATCGGAGATGTTCGGGAATGAATTTTCCAGCGCAGAGACAACATACCCGAAAAAGACCGGGAGGTTGGCATCCACTTTAACGGTGTTCGTCTCAATATACCCGAAAAAATCCTTTTTCAGGAGAGCCAGTTTATTGTAGACGATCGCGTCTGAAAGTTCCTCTCCTTTCACCATATATGCAAGAATAAGTGCCTATATGTAATTAAAATAACCACTGGATGGTGTTTTTAAGATTCTTCAGCAGTGTAATAGTAATACTCCCCGCTTGCCTTCTGCTCCCGGTCAAGGAATGAATCCGGCTTGTTGATCCGCGGCCTGCCGCTCTGGTCACGGCGGAAGGTCACTTCAAGTTCCTTAAGGAACCGGTTCATGCCCACGCGCATATCAAACGGCCCGAACGCAGCACCCGTCCTCCCCGGTTCACCGTCAAAGACAAGGATGCGCTCGCTGATCATGTCGATCAAGTAGATGTCATGGTCGATGACCAGGATCCCCGCGTCCCTTCCTTCGGCAAGGTGCTTGATCATCCGGGTCACCTTCACCCGCTGCTCCACGTCGAGGTGGGCGCTCGGTTCGTCGAGGATGTACAGGTCAGCGTCGCGGGAGAGGCAGGTGGCGATCGCGACCCGCTGGACCTCTCCGCCGGAGAGCGTATCGATGGGGGATTGGAGGAGCTGCTGGAGGGAGAGGGGTTCGATCACCTCGTGCTGGTAGAACGATGAGTCAAACTTCGTCGTGATCCTGCGCAGGTGCATCTCGACCGTATCCGACGTGTCCGCTTTGATATACTGGGGTTTGTACGAGATCCGCAGGCTCGCGGGCAGGGTGCCGGTATCGGGCTTCTCCACACCGGCAAGCAGTTTGGCAAACGTGCTTTTACCGGTCCCGTTCGCACCCACCACGCCGAGGACCTCCCCGCACCGGATCGTCCCGCCGGAGACAGTGAGCCGGAAGGACCCGAACTGCTTGGTCATCGCCGGGATCTCGGCAAGGTCCTGCCGGTCAGATCCTTTCTCGTGCGCCCGCTTCTCGAAAACCACCGCTGTGTCCCGGAACCGGACGTTCTCCTCGGCAAGATAGCCTTCAAGGTACTGGTTGATCCCCACCCTCACGCCCTTGGGACGGGTGATGATCCCGAACACTGCCGGCTTGCCGTACCCGACATGGACGGTATCGGCAAGCATATCGAGGATGGCGAGGTCGTGCTCGACAATCACGACGGGGCGGGTCGCAGCGACTTCGCGTATCAGTTTTGCCGCCGCAATCCGCTGGTAAATATCGAGGAACGGCGTGATCTCGTCAAAAAAATAGAAGTCCGCGTCCCGGGCAAGGCAGGCAGCAATCGCAACCCGCTGGAGTTCCCCGCCCGAGAGCGTACCGATCTCGTGGGAGAGGAGCGCATCGAGTTTCAGGGCAGGGATAAGGTCGGCAAGTTTATTC
>JAPKXV010000270.1 GCA_026394635.1 Methanoregula sp.
CTCAAACCATTTTGCCGTTGACGGGCACGATTTTGCTGACCGGATACAAAGGCTCTCCGATGACGAACTGCGCTACCTTACCGACCTGATCACGAGAGGTGAGGAAAGCCTTGGGTGCCTGCCGGAAGAAGATCTGGATTCCCTGCTTGCGCTGATCACGGAGCGGTTCTCAAAAGAGGAGACGACAAAGGTGATCGAAGCGTTTGCATCGTTTGGGGCCTGTGAACGATCCTAGGATTTTTTTTACCATGACAGCCCCCTCAGCGTTCAAGGACCTCACCGATCACCGTGCAGTCGTACGCGCTGCTGCCGCACAAGCGCTGGGATCTTCTTTGTCAGCCGAAGCACTACCGGCACTCATTGCAGTACTCAAAGATGAGCACCCCCGTGTCCGGATCGAAGCGGCACATTCCCTCGGAAAGATGGGGGACGCGGGTGCCGGACCTGCACTTGTCCCGCTTCTTTGTGACCGTGATACGGGCGTCCGGCTTGCCGCGATGGTTGCCCTCGGAAAGATCAAAGACCGGTCAACCTTAGAGCCCCTTATTGCCTGCCTCCATGACCGTGATATGCAGGTCAGGGTCGGGGCGATCGAGACGCTGGCAGTGATCGGGGATGCCCGGGCAACCGGTCCGATCCGGACGCTGTTGCAGGACAGGTTCTCCGATGTCCGTGAATCCGCACAGCGTGCAATCGCGAAATTGTCAAGGAAGTAAGGTGCCTTCATTTCTCCCGTGATAACTGCCCGTAACCTGACAAAATCCTATGGCACTGTTACGGCAGTGGACGGCATCAGCTTCTCTGTTGAGAAGGGGGAGATCTTCGGATTCCTGGGCCCCAACGGGGCTGGCAAAACCACGACCATGAAGATTATCCAGTGCGTTTCGCCCCGTTCGGGGGGCACACTCAGCGTCTTTGACCTTGATCCCGACGAACACCCGGCTGAGATCAAACGCCGTATCGGGGTCGTACCGCAGGAGACGAACCTCGACCCTGACTTCACCTGCGAGGGCAACCTGATGACCTATGCCCGGTACTTTGATATCCCGGTGGATAGTGCAAAAAAACGGGTCGACGAACTCCTTGCATTTGTCCAGCTAGAGGAGAAGCGCAATGTTGCGATCGAAAAATTATCCGGCGGAATGAAACGGCGGCTAATCCTTGCCCGTGCGCTGATAAACAGTCCGGAGCTCCTAGTCCTGGACGAGCCCACGATCGGGCTCGACCCGCAGGCACGGCACCTTGTCTGGGAGCGGTTAAAGATGCTGCAGGCGCAGGGAAGCACGATCGTACTCACGACGCATTACCTCGATGAAGCTGCCCGGCTCTGCGACCGGCTCGTGATCATGGACAACGGAAAGATTCTTGAAGAAGGAGTGCCCGCTGACATGGTGCGCCACCATGCAGGTGAAGAGATCGTTGAAGTGGAGAGAAGTGATGAGGTGCTTGCATGCCTTGAGGAGATGGGAATCCGGTTCGAGATCGCGGCGGACACGGTACTGGTCTCCACATCTGATGCCCCTGCACTCGCCCGCACCCTGCTTGAACGGTGCCGCCCGAAAAAGATGCTCACCCGCCCCGCTACGCTCGAGGATGTGTTTTTAAAACTGACCGGACGGGGGTTGCGGGATTGACCGTGACAGGATTTTTTTCTGTTCCCCGGATCACATCACGGGCATGGCACGTGTGGCGCAGGAACCTCCTCGTGTTTGTAAAGACATGGCAGGTGAACTTCTTCCCGCCGTTTGTGGAAGCGTTTTTATACCTGATTGCGATCGGTGTCGGGATCGGCACGTACGTCAAGGAGATCGATGGCATCCCGTATGTCAATTACATCGCTCCGGCAATCCTTGCCATTGCGGTGATGAACTCCGCGTTTTTCGAGTGCACCTACGGGTCGTATGTCCGCATGTATTACCAGAAAGCCTTCGACGCGATGATCGCAACCCCGCTCTCGATCGAGGACGTGATTGCCGGTGAACTGCTCTGGGGCGCCACAAAAAGCGTCATGTACGTGGTGATCATGCTGTTCGTGCTCTCCCTGTTCGGTGTCATGGCGTTTCCCACGTCCCTGCTCATCATCCCGGTTGCATTCCTCGGAGGCCTTTTATTTGCCGCGCTTGCGATGTGCTTCACTTCCATCACGCCGAGTATCGATGCGCTCAACTACCCGTCGTTTTTATTCATCACGCCGATGTCGCTCTTTGCGGGCACCTTCTTCCCGCTCGCACTGCTCCCGCCGGCGTTCGGGTACGTTGCGCTCACGATCCTCCCGCTCACCCACGTTGTAGCGGTCTTCCGGATGTTCTCGCTCCCTGCTATATCATGGACGATAGGGCTCCATTTCATCTGGATGGGCGCGGTGACGATCATACTCTGTGTTTCCGCAATCAACCTGATGAAGCGCAGGCTTATTGTATAACTACCGGCTTCATCCCTGAAATTTCGGAAATTTCACGTTATCCGAAGCACATACAGGGTCTCGTCTTCAACTTGTTGCTCTCTGATAACCGTGACCGAGTATCCTTTTTTTTCGAACAATTCCGACACTTCAGGAAGTCCGGTCAGTGAGGATATGAGTACCAGGATCCGTCCTCCCGGTGCAAGCACCCTGCTCACATCACCGGCAAACCGCTCGATCACAACCCTCCCGCTCTCCCCTCCATCCAGTGCGTACTCAAGCCAGTCATCGATCCGCTCATCCGGCTGCGTGGGAAGATAGGGCGGATTGAAAACCACAAGATCAAAGAGTCCCTTAAGACCAGCGAAAAGATCGGTTCGTATCACATCTGTCCCGTGAGCATGTGCATGAACCGTGGCAAAGGGGTTGATATCGGTGGCAATGACCGATGCTGCGGTTTTTGCGAGGGTTGCTGCGATAATCCCACTCCCGGTTCCAACTTCAAGTACGCGGTCATTTGGGCTGACTTCACGTTGTGCGGTAAAAAGAAGGAGGTGCGTATCTTCTACCGGGGTGTAGATTTGGGCGGGAGTATATGGCATTGATCACGAAATAGTTGGAGTTTGTCAAAGAAAATATGGTAGCCTTCACTAGGTCTGGCTTAAAAAAAGTTTTGGGATTTTTTTTCCTACGAAAATTCCAGAAATTTCCTTTTTATTAACGATTGTTTCGGCATTAAGTGTCGTACAGTGCCAAATTGCAGACAAAATATTGTCACACTTGGTTAACACTGCTTTCCACTACATCCCTACAACAGGCAA
>JAPKXV010000271.1 GCA_026394635.1 Methanoregula sp.
AGAATAGGATTTTTTAAGGATTTTTTTAATTTTCTTCGGGTGTTAAAAAAGTTAAAAAGTAAAACCCGAAATTTTTTTAAAAAAATTCGCTCTGCAGAAATCCCTGATCTCACATCATTACCAGAGTTCCATGATGAACCGGTTTTCGATGGATATCGCAAGGGGGGCTGCCGCATTGGCGGGAATAGCAAACGCCCCCAAGAACGTTATGGAAAACGATGATTTCAACAGAGCCTAAAAATATTATTTTTTCTTTCCTTTCTTTTCAGCTGCAGAATCTCCTGACGGTTTTTTCTTCAGCACGTAATAAGCAACACCGCACCCGACTACGATCAGTGCGATCACGGCAATGATCATCACCGGAGAGATGGCAGAAGATTTCTGCTGTGCACGGGCGAGCCCGTCCGTTGCCCGGGTATATCCCTGATCCTCGTTAAGCGCTTTTGTGTAGGCAGCGATCGCGTCCTGGTAGCGTCCCATATCATACAGGGCATCTCCCTTGTTTGTCAGGTACTTGGGAAGGGAATCAACAAGGGAATCGGTCTCACCTGCAGTTTTGTTGAGGGATCCCTTGATGCTGGTTGCCTTCACGATCGCTTTATCATAGGCATTAACAGCATCCTGTGATTTGCCCAGTTTATAGAGTGCAACTCCTTTGTTGTTCCACAAAACCGGATAGGTATTGTCTATGGCCAGACCTTTATCTGCGGTAGAAATTACCTCATCGTATCTCTCAAGTTGGATGAGTGCGCCGGCTTTGTCGCTGTACACATAGATTATCGTACCGGCGTTCTCCATCATTGAGGTATTAGCTGCCAGTGCTTGGTCAAAATAGTAGAGAGCTTGTTCAAATTCACCTTGTGAGAGTTTTATCTCCGCTAAATTGTAAAGTGACGTCGCCTCATCTGGTTGTGTTGCAGCCGCCACCGGGTGCATCAGGATGCATAATGCAGCGAACAGGCATATGCATGAAATAAGTTTTCCAAATTGCATGCTCATATATTGTCAGTAAAAAAATTTAAGGTTTATTCCTGATCCCATGAGCTGATGCTGCCCGGATCATTCTTTATTGTCCTGACGGCGGGATGATAACAATAATACGGATTGCACTCAAATGATACATCAATTAAGGAGACCTACGTGAAGTACATCATAATTACCGGCGGTGTGATGAGCGGGCTCGGAAAAGGGATCACGGCAGCGTCCGTGGGGCGTATCCTCAAGAACCGCGGGTACCGGGTCACCGCGGTCAAGATCGACCCCTATCTCAACATCGATGCGGGAACGATGAACCCTGCCCAGCACGGGGAAGTCTTTGTACTCAAGGACGGGGGAGAAGTCGACCTCGACCTCGGCAATTATGAGCGCTTCCTTGATATCGAACTCACCTCCCCCCACAACATCACCACCGGCAAGGTGTACCGCACGGTAATCGAGAAAGAACGTCGCGGCGATTTCCTTGGCGAGACCGTGCAGATCATCCCCCACATCACCGACCAGATCAAGGCATGCATCCGGCAGGCTGCGGAAGAGGAGTTCCCTGATGGGAAAAAAGCAGATATCTGCCTCGTCGAGGTTGGCGGCACCGTGGGCGACATCGAGAGCATGCCGTTTCTGGAAGCGATCCGGCAGATGCGGGGAGAGTTGCCCGAACATGATTACGTCCTGATCCATGTCACCCTTATTCCCGAAGACACGATGGGAGATCTCAAGACAAAACCCACCCAGCACTCGGTCAAGGCACTGCGGGAGCTCGGGCTCCACGCGGAGATTATCGTCGGCAGGAGCGAACGCCCCATCGGAGCCCACACCAAACGCAAGATCTCGGCATTCTGCGACCTCCCCCAGACGGGTGTTATCAGTGCTGCGACTGTACCGGACATCTACGAAGTACCTATGGAGATGGAAAAGGAGGGGCTTGCCGATGCACTCTCCACGCACTTAAATCTCGAGAAACGGGAGGCGGATTCCAGCTGGTACCGGCTCGTGACCAAAGAGTACACAAACCGGGTCACGGTTGCAATCGTGAGCAAGTACGGCATCGAGGATGTCTATATCAGCATCAAAGAGGCGCTCAAACATGCCGGCAGGGCTCTTTCAACCGAGGTTAAGATTGTATGGCTGGATGCCGAGCGGTTCGAAACGTGCCAGCTGAAAGATTATGATGGCGTGTTGATACCGGGCGGGTTTGGCAAACGCGGCATCGAAGGTAAAATTGAGGCGATCCGGTTTGCACGGGAGAACAACGTGCCGTTCCTCGGTCTCTGCCTGGGGTTCCAGCTCTGTGTGGTCGAATTTGCACGGAATGTCCTGGGCATTGCGGACGCGATAAGCGAGGAGATGGGTGGGGGAACGCATGTGATTGCCCTCCTGCCGGAACAGGAAGGGGTTAAGGAACTGGGTGGCACGATGCGTCTTGGGGATTATTCTGCCGAGATCCGTGACGGGACGCTGGCGATGAAGCTGTACGGGCAGAAGATGATCACCGAACGGCACCGGCACCGGTACGAGGTGAACCCAAGGTTTATTGAAAAGTTTGAGCACGCGGGACTGATCTTCTCTGCGAAGAACAAAAACCGGATGGAGTGTGCTGAACTTGCCACGCACCCGTTTTTCCTTGCAACCCAGTTCCACCCCGAGTTTAAGTCCCGCCCGACACACCCGTCTCCCCCGTATTTAGGGTTTGTTGAAGCATGCAGGGCAAACAAGCGGACGAAATAGCGGTTGGGATACCATGGTCAATACGGAAAAATTCATCCTGCAGGCGATCGAGGAGATCA
>JAPKXV010000033.1 GCA_026394635.1 Methanoregula sp.
CAAGCAAAGATCGCAACAAAGCGAGAACAGATCGGCAGCATCAGCCAGATAGGACCGATCATTCTATGCGTGGCTGGATTGTTCGGGTTGCTGCTGTACATAATTCCCGGTGTGATCCTGCTTGGCATAGCGATATGGTGGCGTAGCGCAAGGGAGAAAGAGAAAAAGAAACTCCAGAGCGAGATCAAAGAGCTGGAAGCGGAACTGGAATAAAATTGGTGAAGACAATGAAAAACTGGCAGATTACGGGATTCCTTGCAATTCTGATACTCGGATTTTTACTGATGAGTGGATGCACAAGCCCGGGAACCACGAGTGCGGCACCGGTAGCAGTAAACACACCAACCCCACAAATCGTTTACGTGACGGTACTTGTAACTCCAACACTTTCGGTTGTCCCTAAAGCGGCAGAGCCAACCAAAAACCAAGATGCAATGATGGATACTGCATTTGTTACTTACATGAATGACAACAAAATCATGGACGGAATGACAGAACTTATGCGATCAAGTTCGATGAAAGAAGCTGTAAGGTTGAACGGTCTTCTTGTCAAAGCCCCCTCACCGGGGTCTGAAAAGATGAAAACGTATCGCTCTGCAATGATGAACGCGCTCGCACAGATAGACGGAAGTACAGCTGGACCCTCACGATATTTGAATGCGATGCGGACTGTAATCGACACAGGTACCGTGGCGATAGATCAGTATACTGAGGTTGAATCTGGAACGCCTGTATCCGGTTCAACACATCTCACTGGATATGGTGACGATGTTGTATCATTCACCGCAACTGGTTCCGGATTACGGATTTTCACGATGCGTCATACCGGGAGTAGCAATTTTGCGATAATTCTTAAAGACGGAAATGGGAAATACCTTACATTACTTGTCAATGAAATTGGATCTTACTCAGGAAAAAAATCTCAAAGCTTGACAACAGGTAAATATTATCTTGACGTAACCGCTGATGGTACTTGGACGGTTGATATTACATCAGTTTAATATCATTTTTTTCATGGGTTCCCACGTGCATTACTGCATCGTCTTACTATCTGCGATGAATCCTTTGTCACCGTGTAACAAATTGTAACAAAATTTGTAACTGCTTGTAACAAGATTTTGTAACAACTGTAACACACTTTACGATCAAACGTTCTGCCTATATTAGTCCCACAATCTCTCCAGAAGTGTCCTCAGATCTTCGACCTCCCGAAACCCGAAACGGTCATCCGGGGGAGATTTCCAAAAAGCCTGATCGACGCGGGGTCCCCTTATGGTGTTTCTCCCTATCCTTGCAGCGTACCACAAGCACAACCCAATCGCGGTAATACTATCATCGTGGCTCCCGGGTGCTGCATTGTACGTGTTATGCCCTGATGCACTGACCTTTAATTGAAAATTCTTTAACTCGGACCTGAATAGTCCCGCATTCTCACAGCCTTTAACCACCTTCAAGCGTCGTTCCTGAATGACTTTCGTTATTGACGCCTGTGGGGATTGATATTGGAAAAATAATTCGCGCACTGCCTTCACCTGTTGGTCATACGGCATTCCCTTTGCCAGTTTCACTATCCTCCGGACCCAGTACATCGCCGGGTTGCCGTCGTACTCGAGCACTGCAATGATGCTGCTATCCGTTGTTTGTGCCACATCCCAGCCTAATAAAACTGTCATGATTCAACCTCGCTGAATATCGCTTCGATCAGGTCCTCACCCCATATCGCCTGCTCATTCTCACCGAACTCACAACAGTATTCCTGCCCGTATGTGTGTGCATCCATTGCCAGCTTCTCGGATGCAAGGAATGCTGCCGGTATCCTCGGGCATTCTGTTGCCGGTACGATCAGCCGTTGCCACTCTTCGCTATCAGATACCGCAATGGCATAGAAGTGCCCCTGATGACCGTTGCCGGTGCTGCATAGGATACACTGACCGCCCGTTGTGGCAACGAAGGGTTTACAGGCAACAGGTCGCAACTAAAACCCCGGACCGTGTCACTGTTGCCCCCGGGGAGGCTGGTTATCCGGCTGCCGTTCTTGAACTGCATGATCGTTGTGCTATCCGTTGTCAGTTCTGGTCGTGGTTTCATGCCGTTTATGAAATCAGTTATCTTCTGCGCGATAAGGACGGATTGCCTTAATGTTGGTGAGATCAGAACGATGCT
>JAPKXV010000254.1 GCA_026394635.1 Methanoregula sp.
GGCAGTTCCTTCCGGCACCCCGCCAAATTCCTTGTGGGCAAAGACAAGGGTGCGGTATACACAGTTGCCCAAGCTATTGACCACTTCGTTGTTGATCCGCTCGCCAAAGACCTTCCACGAGAAGTTCAGTTCCTTGGTGTGGTTGGTGTACGAGAGCAGGTAATAGCGCAGGTAATCGGCAGGCAGGCCTTTGTCAAGGTAATCCTCATTTGTCCAGACCACGTATCCCCGTGACTTCGAGAACTTGTGGTTGTCCACCTTCACCATCCCGGAAGCGACAATCGCATGCGGCACACCATAGCCTGCAGCCTGTAAGAGTGCCGGCCATAAGATGCAGTGGTGGTAGATGATGTCCCCACCGATGAAGTGCGTAACCCGGTTGGTGCCGCACCAGTAATGCTTCCAGTCATTGCCGGTCTTCTTTGCCCATTCCTCGGTAAACGCGATGTACCCGATCGGGGCATCCACCCAGACATACACAACGAGATCGTCACGGCCGGGGAATTTCACGCCCCAGTCCAGGGTCCGTGTGATGCACCAGTCATGGAGCTCCTCCTTTATCCACCCGATGGCGTAGTTCTTTGCATTGGTGGTGCCCTTCACCGTGTCGAGATAGGGGAGCAGGAACTCCTTAAAGCCGCTGAGCCTGAAAAAGTAGTGTTCCTGGTCGCGGAACTCCGCTTTTGTACCGCAGACTTTGCAGACCGGCTCCTGTATCTCGCCGGGCTCAAGGTGCTTGCCGCATCCCTGGTCGCATTCGTCCCCGCGGGCAACAGTCCCGCAGTGCGGGCAGATCCCTTCGACATACCGGTCGGGCAGGAACCTCCTGCATTTCGTGCAGTATGCCTGGTGCACGACCTGCTTGTATACATACCCCTTTTTGATGAGCGACTCGACAATTGCGGTCGTCCGCAGGTGGTTGGCCGGGTCATCGGTCATGCCGAAGTGATCGAATATTATTCCCATCCGCTTAAATGTCGCATCAAAATGCCCGTGATACTTTTCTGACAGCTCACGCGGTGACACGCCTGCCTGCTCCGCGGAAACAACGATGGGCGTCCCGTGGTTGTCTGACCCGCACACAAAGACAACCTGCTCCCCGGCCCTGCGCATGTACCGGACGTAACAGTCGGCAGGGACATAGGTGCGCAGGTGTCCGAGGTGGCAGGGCCCGTTGGTGTACGGGAGCCCGCAGGTGACGCGGTGGCGTGTTCATGACTAGGTTTTTTGATTCTGATGCGTAATAAGATATAACCATGGTCAAACGGCGAATACTTCCGACGCGGGCTTTTGGCACGGAGCCGGATGTGCCGGATATTCCGGTGCTTGCAGAATGGATTGCGAAGAATCTGGGGAAGTCCGGTGATCTCATCTCGTTTTATCTTGATCAATCTCTCTCAGTACAACTTTCTTCGGAAATTACCATCCCCTGCGCCGGGGGAATTTTTTACAAAGACCGCATTATGGACTCCCTGATGGGCATTGACCGCAAGACTGTGGTCGATGAGATCTCAGTAAAAACCGAAGCGGTGACCAAAGACGCACTGAGTATTGTGTCACAGAAGAAGAATGTCTGGTGCGCCCTCCCCGCGGCTCACGCGCTCGGCATCACCGATTCGTATTACCGTGATGATGACGAATGGCACGATGCGATCGCCGGTGCATACCGTACGCTGATGCGCTCGATGCGGGACGGGGGGATCGGCGGGCATGTGCTGATCTGCGATACCATCGACGAGGTGGAACTTTCAGCCCTTGCGCGGCAGAAGGTGGTGTTCTTTGCCCGGGATCCGGACCGGGAGGGGCTTGCTGCCCTTATGGAATACCAGCGGCAGGTTGCGGTGGACCGGCACCATCTCGCCATGGCCTTTGATCTCGCAGACGAGTACGAGATCCATGAGCTCATCATCCTTGATCCGGATACCGAATCGATCGCGCTCGCCCTGTCGGAGTTCGATCCGGATCATCTCATGGCCGGAGGATATTGTACCGGGGACTGTGAGGGATACTGGAACAAGCTCGTTGCATCTGCAGGATATACAATCTGATACCTGCCCCCGGTTACAAGGGCGTAGTGCACGGCTAATGCGCTTCAGCCACGGTCACAAACGTATCGAAGTGCCTGCTCTTTTTCAACAGCCAGAATACAAACCGCTCGAAAACAGAAAAATTGAACGAACCACCGGCCGCGTTGGGATGCCCCCCGCCGGAAAACTCCCGTGCGATCAAGTGACTGACCGGCGGAACGGAGCGCAGGGAGAACCTCCCGTCTTTGCCTATGATCACCTCGATGTCGGTCTTTTTCTGGTCACGGATAAAGTGAGCCGTCTCGCTCGGGTACCCGTAGAGCGGTGCAAACGCGATTCGGTATTTTTTCCCGAGGGTGGTTGTGTGCCGGAGGCTCCGTCTCATCATCGCATCCATCTCGGCCTTGATCCCGGCATTCTCCCGAACGATAAGCTCATCGGAAAAAATGCCGGCAATGAGGCAGTCGCGGACATGGTCACGGTTCTTTTTGCGCTGGAGCACCTGCCCGAGCACCGCGGAACGGGGATCCCGGTGCTTCCAGAGATCATAGTCGCAGACAACGTGTGCAATATCAGCCGCAACAGTGTTATCCGGCAGGAAATCGGATGCCACAATGCCTGTGGCGCAGACGGTTGTGTCGATATGGAGCAGCGCGACCTCTTTTTTAACCCGTGCAACTTCATCGTCCCGCCAGCGGTGGTGGTCCCGCCATTCCACCCGCCAGCCGTTTGACCGGGCCCGGCCCGCGATGTGCTCGATCTCCCGGTGGTACCCGAGATCCGAGACAGACAGAAGATCGCCCTTCCCTTCGCAGGACGCGACTGACGAGAAGATTCCGGGGAACCTGCCAACCGAGCTCCAGATGGTAAAAACCCCGTCGCTCCCGTACTTCATCCGGTGGATCGCGTCCGCTCCTACGGCATCAAGGTCGTTATGGGTCAGGTGGATGACGTGTGCGGTGCGGGATGAAACCGCACCTGCGAGGGCTGACTCATCACCATGAGGTCTCTTCGGGAGCGGCATTCATTAATACTGACATCGCGGCACATAAAAATGAACGGTCGCCGGCACTATCAAAAAAGCACACGACCAGATCATTTATTAATCACGAGGGATAACATTTTACTCCTGCCCTAGTAGCTCAGACTGGGAGAGCGCTAGACTGAAGATCTAGTTGTCCCCGGTTCAAATCCGGGCTGGGGCATTCAGACACA
>JAPKXV010000135.1 GCA_026394635.1 Methanoregula sp.
AAATCCTGTCTTCCTTTATAATGGGGCTGGCAGTCATCTCCATAATAGCATATTCGCCGCTTTTTTTTCTGGAATGGACAGTAACCCCACCAACATATTCTCCGGAAACACTTTTATTGACGCCTTCCCACACGGTTGTAATATCATCGGGAATTATGAAATCTTCGGGCGTTTTCCCCACGATCTCATCAGGAAGATATCCAAGAATTCTCTCAACAGATGGGGAGACATAGGTGGCTATTCCTCCTTTATCAACAAGCAGTATTAAATCCGAACTTCGTTCGGCAACACCCTTGAACAGCTCCTCACTCTCACGGAGAGCCGCTTCAGCCTTCCTGCGCTCGGTGATATCATGCACAATGCCAATTATGAGCACCTCGTTTTCCAGTTTTATTGGCCCTAATGTTATCTCAACAGGGAACGTGCTCCCGTCCTTTCGTTTTTCACGACTCTCAAAGGAAACATTATGACCGAGAATAATATTTTGCCAGATTTGATCTTTCCCGCTTTCTATCGCATCAGGATCAATATCTGAAATATTCATGGAAAGCAGCTCATCTCTTGTGTATCCGAGGTTTTGACATGCTTTTTGATTTACGTTGACGAGCCGACCATGGACATTGTGAATAATAATTGCATCTGACGCCTGGTCCAATATCGTCCTGAATCGTATCTCACTCTCTTTTAGTGCATCTTCCACCCGTTTTCTCTCGGTTATGTCCTGTCCCTGGGCAATGGTTGCAATGATCGTTCCCTCGGGATCTTTAATATTTGCCGAGTTCCACAGGACAGTTCTCGTCTGCCCGGATACATGCCTGATGGAGATTTCTACAACTTCCCATTGTTCACCACTTAGTGTGCGGTGTATCTGGTCCATTGACGAATTACAGGATTCTGTGGGGAAGAGGATATGGAGGTGCCTGCCGATTGCCTGATCCCGGGTCAATCCCGTGAGCGATTCAAACGCCCGGTTGAACTCCGTGATCCGGAATTCGGCGTTCCACACAATGATTGGTGCATTCGCGTACCGGATGAGGTTTTGGAGATAATCTTTGGTCTCCTGTAGCATCTCATTTGCCCGCTTGCGCTCGGTGATGTCGAGCATCGCCCCGATCATCCGCACGGCTTTTCCACGGATATCGCGGATGACAAATCCTCTGTCAAAGACATATGCATACGATGAATCTGCTTTACGAAACCGATAGTCGCCCGACCAGGACTGTCCCCCGCCATCGATGACAGCATGGATGCTGGTGATGGTCCGGTCCCTGTCTTCAGGATGTAACCGGTTATACCATGATTCAATGGTCGATTCAATATCTTCGTGCTGATATCCAAATACGGTGTATATCGAATCGCTCCACCACAGGTTGTTTGTCTTTAATTCCCAATCCCACACGATATCGTTTGTCGCACGGGCTACATTTTTAAAACGCTCATTGAATTCGGTTAGTTGTTCTTCTGCCCGTTTGCGCGTGGTAATGTCACGGGCAACGCCCATTACAGACTTAATGGAGCCTTGTTCAGTAAAGATGGGGATCAGCTGGACATCCAACCACAAATCGATTTTTGGGAGGAGAATATTAATTTCGGTAAATAGCGGTTTTTTTGATTACAGGACCAAATCCAGTTGCCTTCTCTGCTCCATTGCAATTTCAGGAGGAAATGCCTGTTCAAGTGTCTTTCCAATAAGGTCATCAACGCCGATACCGAATACCGCTGCGCCATTCTTGTTAAAATAATGTAAAGTTCCCGCTGGATCACAGATGAAATTAATATCTTTTGCAGATTCTGACAGGGTCTGATAAAATTCCAGACTTTCCATTGCGGACTGTTCCGCCCGTTTGCGCTCAGTGATATCTTCAATCGTATTGTCGAAATAGATCTCGCCGGTTTCGGAAGTCTTCTTTATCGCTGTGATACGCCCCCAGATCGGCCTCCCTTTGAGGGTCTTGTACATGACTTCCATACCATCGATACCCCCTTTGGCAACGATCTCGTCACTGATGAGGCGGCGCTGATCAGCATCAAAGTAGAGATCGCTTGAGCGGACCCCCAGTAACTGTTCCCGGTTGTCTGCCTCGAAGATCCTGATTGCCGCCGGGTTTGCCTCGACTATCATCCCTTCTGGTCCCGGTGTGGAACGGAGAATACCGATGCTGACATTCTCAAACAGCTCCCGGTATCGCTCTTCCGCCGCTCTTCTTTGTTGTTCTGCACTATCGATGGCTTTACCAAGAGACCCGGATGCTTTCCCCACAACGTATGTCGTGACGATGGTGACCGCAACTAAATATAGTGCTATCGTTAATGCCGAATTCGGATTAGAGACCGAGAAAAGCGTCGCCTGAAGAAAACTCTAGACAAAGATGATGATGATGATAAGGGGAAAAAATGTCCG
>JAPKXV010000008.1:0-1551 GCA_026394635.1 Methanoregula sp.
AAAGCAAAAAGAATGATCCTGCAATGCTCGATAATCTCCATTTTGTAAAAGAGATTGGGTACAAGAGTAAGACCGCATTTGAACGCGGTGATCTTGATGAGTTTGCCAATCTGATGAACATTCATTGGGAGCACAAGAAGCAGCGGTCAGATGCGATGAGCAATGATCGGATCAATACTTGGTACAACGTTGCCATGAAGAACGGAGCACTTGGTGGAAAACTCATCGGTGCCGGTGGCGGTGGATTTTTAATGTTTTACTCTGAGGACAACAAGAAACTCCGTCACGCAATGGCGCACGAGGGACTCAAGGAAGTTCGGTTCCGGTTTGACTTTGACGGCAGTAAAGTGGTGACTACTTCGTAATGCTGCCGTTTGTCATTCTTGCCGGGGGTATGGCAACACGCCTATATCCGGTTACCCGGACGATTCCCAAAGCACTGATCCCTGTCAATGGCCGACCTTTTATCGATCACCAGCTGGCGCTCCTGAAAGAGAAAGGTGTGATGCAGGTCGTTCTCTGTATCGGCAATCTTGGTACCCATATAGAGGAATTTGTTGGGGATGGGGCGCAATGGGGGATGAAGGTACAATACTCATATGACGGGGATGTCCTTCTGGGAACCGGTGGTGCAATTAAAAAAGCAGCCGAGATACTTCCGGATGCCTTCATGATCCTGTATGGAGACTCTTATCTCGATATTGATTTTGAACCGATTGTGCAGCGGTTTTATGCGGATAATTTCCCAGTTCTCATGACTGTATATCGGAACCAAAACTCACTGTATGTCAGCAATATCCTCTTGAAGAATGGCAGGATTGTCAAATATACTAAGAACGATCATGACCCTGCCATGGAATATATCGATTATGGTCTTATTGTGATACGTAAGGAGATTTTTAATCCATATCCTTCATATGAACCATTCGATCTTTCGCTTGTTCTATCGCAATTGATTGACTCCGGACGAGTTGCATCCTACGAAGTTGAACAACGCTTTTATGAGATTGGATCTGTTCAGGGGATAAGTTGAACAACGTTTTTACGAGATTGGCTCGGTTCAGGGGATTAAAGAAACCGAGGACTATATCAGGAATCGCACAGTACCCTCATAATAGTGGTGAATCTCGTGAAAGAAGACGAGTACATTTCTGCATTTCTTGACGATGCCGTTACCATCATCAAAAAAATTGATCGCATACAAATCAAAAAAATGATCCAAATCCTTCAGAGTATCAGGAAAAATAATGGTCGATTGTTCATTCTTGGAGTCGGCGGAGGAGCCGGTCATGCATCCCATGCGGTGAATGATTTTAGGAAGATCGCCGGAGTCGAGTCCTATGCACCGACTGATAACGTATCTGAGCTCACTGCCCGGGTTAATGATGACGGATGGGAGACGGTGTTTGAGAGTTGGCTCAAAGGGAGCCGACTTACCGCAAAGGATTGTATCTTTATCTTTTCGGTTGGTGGCGGGAACGCTGATAAGAACGTGAGTGTGAACCTTGTAAATGCCCTGCGATTTGCGAAAGAGACGGGTACAAAAGTGGT
>JAPKXV010000008.1:1598-2064 GCA_026394635.1 Methanoregula sp.
AGTGGTCGGCGTTGTCGGACGCGACGGAGGTTATACGGCAAAAGTCGCGGATGCCTGTGTGATCATCCCGACCGTAAACGAGAAGACGGTGACGCCGGAGACTGAAGCGTTTCAGGCCATGGTCTGGCACCTCATCGTCTCAAGCCCCGCGATGCAGAAGTTTGAAATGAAATGGGAAAGCACGAAGTAATCCGATGATGAACGCAGTATTTCTTGACCGGGACGGCGTGCTCAATGAGCTGGTGCGGAATCCCACTACCGGCGAGTATGAGCCGCCCCATTCCCCGGATGATCTTATCCTGTTCCCTCACGTGATCGAGTCTCTTCGAGTTCTTCAAAATGCGGACTTTGAACTTTTTCTGGTTTCCAACCAGCCGGATTATGCAAAAGGGAAAACTACGCTTGAAATGATTCATGCTGTGCATACCAGATTCGATCATATTTTAACATCGAGAGGAATTCATTT
>JAPKXV010000440.1 GCA_026394635.1 Methanoregula sp.
CACATCGCCGGGGGCACTGCAGCGCACTTCACCACCGCACCGTCCGGGGCAAGCGAACCTTTGAGGATCTTCAGGCCTCCCGCTGCACTGACGGGTTTTGCAAGCGCCCGTATCACGGATGCATTTTTCACAACGGCTGACTTTGCAATCTGCAGCGTGGTCTTCCCTGAAACAGTCGGACAGTCGTCAAGGAGTTTTTCAATCTGCCTGAATACTGCCGGGATTCACCCGGCACGGTACAGTGTCTGCATCGAGTGCGGACCGGACGGCTGCATGTGGCAGATGTGGGGCACTTTTTCTGCAAGCGCATTGAAATCTTCAAGCGTAAGGGGGATACCGGCCTCGGTTGCGATTGCCATAAGGTGAAGGACGGTGTTCGTTGATCCCCCGAGCGCCATATCAACGCAGATTGCATTCCGAAGACTTTTTTTTGTGATGATATCACAGGGTCTGATATTCTTTTTCACTAATCGGAGCACTGCTTCCCCACTCTCGCGGGCGATCCGGAGTTGCTTCCCCACTCTCGCGGGCGATCCGGAGTTTTGCCGCGTCAACAGCCGGTATTGCAGCGCAGCCGGCAAGCGACATCCCCATCGCTTCGGTCATACATGCCATCGTATTCGCGGTATAGAGCCCCTGGCAGCTCCCGCAACCCGGCATGGCAGCGCACTCCAGTTCACCGAGAGCGTCTTCCGTCATCGTGCCTGCCGCGACTTTCCCCACACCTTCAAACACATCGATGAGCGAGAGCTCCTTTCCTTCCTGGTAGCCGGAGAGCATCGGGCCGCCGGTGAGCACAACTGTCGGGATATTGCACCGGGCTGCTGCCATCAGCATACCGGGGACAATCTTGTCGCAGGTACCGACACAGACCAGGCCATCGAACCGGTGAGCGTCCACCATCAACTCGATCGAATCGGCGATATTCTCGCGTGAGGGCAGCGATGACCGCATCCCCTCATGCCCCATGGCAATCCCGTCGCAGATCCCGATGGTCCCAAACTCGAACGGGACACCCCCTGCAGCCGCAATGCCTTCCCTGACCTTATCCCCAAGCTGCCGCAGGTGGACATGCCCGGGAACGATGGTATTGTAGGCATTGGCAATCCCGATAAACGGCAGACCCATCTCCCGATCTGTCACGCCAAGGGAACGGAGCAGCGAGCGGTTCGGCGCCCGCGAATAGCCGGCTTTGATTTCATCACTGCGCATAGTTTACCTTCATGTCCGAATTTGTTTCCGGTATATATGTATCCGCCCGTATAAAACCTCCACGAGATTTTTTTTTTATAGAAATTATCAGGATCGGCTCTGTAGAAATCATCGTTTTTCATAACGTTCTTGGGGGCTTCGCCCCCGCCACTGCGGCAGCCCCCCTTGCGATATCCATCTAAAACCGATTCATCATGGATCTCTATGAATGATGTGAGATCAGGGATTTCTACAGAGCCTCGGGATCCCTACTTCATATACGCAAAGAAATGATCAGGAACAGGGAAAAAATGGGGTGCACACACCCCATTCAGGTACTTTTCCCTCTCATTATTTCGTCTGCAAAAGATCTTACAAAAGCATCTGAGAAATACGCATGAGTATAGGTACCGATGGTATTGTTGGATACGAGCCCGTCATTCCCGTCGGCAATCCCCCTTCCCCTGCTGAGCCGGAATGCGTACCGGGCATCCGGTTGGGGGAAAACGTCAGAATAATGGAACTCGTGGCCGATCAGGGGAATACAGGGTTGAAGAAATGATCCCCCCGCCACACTCTCTCCCTGCACGTACCCGAGTGCCTGGACCTTTTTTGTCATCACCGTTGTGGCAGGGAGTGCCCCGCACAGCCGGTATGAATGGCCAGCATCGATCTCTTCGGAAAGGTACATGAGACCTCCGCACTCCCCATAGATCGGCATCCCCCGGTCTGCAGCTCTCCTGATATCCGATCTGCAGGGAGCAGATTCCAGTTCAGCAAGATGCAGTTCAGGGTATCCTCCGCCAATATACAGGCCCTGCACATCGGGAAGCCGGTCAGCACATGGCGAGAAAAAGACCAGTCCGGCACCGGCAGCGCGGAGCCGGTCAAGGTTGTCCTGGTAGTAAAAACAGAATGCCGGGTCCCATGCAACTCCGATCGTTCCTTTCGAGGGAACGTTCCTGAATTCGGGTGGCAGCCCGCTAAGAGATGATACCTCCCGGGCGGTTTTCCGGATAGCCTCAAGATCACAGCATTCACGGATAATCGCACCGGACCCTTCCTTCACGGGTGTCTCATGCGCCATCTCAAGCCCGAGGTGCCGGCTTTTTATTGCGAGCTGTTCATTTTTGGGGATCCAGCCGAATGCCGGAACAGAAAGGGAGGACGCGATCATCTGCCGGTGCCGGTCACTTCCGATCCTGTTGAAGATCACACCAGCAATCCGCACGGTGGGATGATAGGTTGAAAACCCGTGGATAAGCGCCTGGGCACTCCGCGACATGCCACCGGCATCCACGACAAGGATGACCGGTGCCTCGAGGATTGTGGCCACATGTGCGGTGCTTGACCGTTCGGTGCCGTCAATCCCGTCATACAATCCCATAACCCCCTCAATCACGGCAATGTCAGCACCAGCAGCTGCACGCAGGAAGGTATCTTTCACCCCGTCCTCCCCCATCATGAACGGGTCAAGGTTCCGGGACACGCGCCCGCAGATCTTCGTGTGGTGGGTAGGATCAATAAAGTCCGGCCCCACTTTGAACGGCTGTACCGAAACGCCCTGTGCGACAAGTGCGGCCATGAGACCGGTTGCCACGGTAGTCTTCCCACATCCGCTATGGGTACCGGCAATGATGATGCGTGGCACCGGGTTCATGGTTGCCTCCGTGATTCTTTATTTGTCGTGACATTTCCGGGCTCTAACGGGTTGACCGTAATGTGGATTCCGCTCTCTTTTCCATAGTCATCGACCCTTTTTTGCACCCGGTCCACCATACTCCCGGTTGTCAGGATCAGGGAATCCTCTCCCAGCAATGCCTTGAGAATGCATTTGTCAATGACCCCGTAGGTAAAATCCAGCCGGATCTGCCGGTTTTCTGCGCGTTGCTTTGCCCGGGTCCCCATTGCACCCACAGAAACCCCGGTGCGGTTTGAGATCCATTCCGGCAACGATTCCTCGTTGTCCAGATCAACATTGCAGATCGTTATTGAACCGGGCCGGGCATGACCGCAGGTCTTTGAGAATAATGTCTCGATGATATGCATCATGTCCAGCACCGTCCGGGGTTTCTTATCCGGCAGAGAGAAACCACGTTTCTGCAGCTCAAAATATAGTTCAAGGAGGGTCGGGGCAGAAAGGTGCGCCATCCGCACAAATTCCGGATTCCCGAATGCCACTTCGGGAATATCTTCCTGGAGAATTCTTCCCTCGAGCAGGAGGATAGCACGGTCAGCCCACGGGTAGGCAAGTTCGGGGTGGAGATGATGACGGTTTTTCCTCCATGGTTCAGTTCGTCAAGCAGTTCCATGATATCTTCCGATCCTGACGGATCAAGGCCGCTTGTGGGTTCATCAAACACAAGTACATCAGGATCCATGGCAAGGACACCGGCGATTGCCACCCGTTTCTTCTCACCGCCTGAGAGCTGGTGGGGTGGGCGGCGCTCGAACCCGTCAAGCCCGACGTGACTGAGCGCAAGGGCGACTGCTTTCTTCACGTCGCTTTCAGGGTAGCCAAGATTGGTCGGGCCAAATGCTACGTCCTGGTATACGGTTGGCGCAATGATCTGGCGGTCCGGGTTCTGGAGGACAAAGCCAACCCGTTTGCGCAGCATCCGCAACGACGCCGTATCATACCGGACAGGCTCATTGTCAAAGAGGATGGTCCCGGTGTCGGGATGGATCATGCCATTGAACATCATGAGGAGGGTTGATTTTCCTGCACCATTGGGCCCGACAAGGGCGATCTTCTCGCCTTTCCGCAGGTGGAAACTGATCCCCCGGATTGCTTCCATGCTGCGCGGGTACCGGTACCGGATACCCCGGGCTTCAAGGATGATGCTGCTCATGCTCACATTTCCTAAATAATTGTCATATTCCCTGAACAGATTATGACCAGCGACGAAAGGGACAGGAATGCCATCACCGCAAACAAGGGTATACGCTCTACCGGCCGGGTCTCGCCCAGCAGGGCAAATTTCCCGTCATAACAACGTGCCTCCATAGCCTTGATCAGGTCTTCCCCGGCAGTCCAGCTTGCGATAAATACAGCACCGCATAATGATGCAAAGGAATAGATCGATTCCCTGAATGTTGAATATCCGAGGCGCATCACCTGTGCGTTGTAGATCTGTTGTACCTGATCGACAATGATAAAGATGGTCCGGTAAATGATCATCGCAAGGTCAATGACGGCATCAGGGATCCTGCACTGTCGCATGACAATAAAAAGATCGGTCATTGGCGTGGTGAGTGCGATGAAACAGACTGCCGACATTCCTCCAACGATGCGACTGAAAACAAAGAACCCCTGGTTGATACTCTCCCGGGTGATGGACAAGGAGAACCATGGCAGGGGATCCCAGCTCCAGAAGACCGTCGATCCGCCGTAGATGAGAACGATTCCGGCTACGCTCACACTAGCAAACCAGATGGGGTGAATGAAGAGCCTGGCATAGGTTTTTGCATCCACCCGGGCAAGGAAAAGAATGGCGAATGTCAAAAGAGCTGCAATGAAAAGCGGCGCAATATAACTTGTCGAGAGGAGACCGAGGAGGATCGCACCGGTACCGGCCGCGAGCTTCAGGTACGTGTTGACCTGCCGGAGTCCGTTCTTTTGCGCTATGTCCTCGAGAAAATCCTCAAACATAATGATCGTATCCCGGTTTAGTATCGGTTATACCTTCTTTTTCTGTCCTATCCAGTAACCAAATACTCCGCCGATGAACATCCCGCCGATCGCTGCCTGAAGAGCAAACAGGGTGGACTCAATCTCTCCGCTCGGGGGAACCCATTGGGGAATAAGCGGTTGGATCTCTTTCGCAGAAGTACCGGATGATTCAGAAATTTTCGCCGCTGCGATGGAGTCGGTTCCGGCAAACACCGTATCCCGTGAAATTGAACTCGTGTACAGGAAAACCATGCAGAATGCAGCGATCGCAACCATGGTAAGGATCTCCAGCCGGTATTTATGCATCCTCATGCATCACCCCGTGCTGCAGTGATCTTTTGTTCGGAGAATATTTTCAGCCGTGTCAGGATATCCGGTTTGAGCGCGATGATGTATTTGAATACGAGTGCAAGCACAATTCCTTCGACAATGGCAATAGGGATCTGGGTGAGTGCAAAAATTCCCAGGAACAGGATAAATGAGGATNNNAAATGAGGATCCGACGTTTCCGGTTGCCGGGTGAACTGCCCCGAGAGCTAACTGAAATGAGGTCACGACATAGGTGGACAGATCGGCAATGGCAGTTACCAGAAATATTGTCATGGAAATGCTGACAGGCGTATCTCTGAGCACCCGGTAGATGGTGTAACCCACAAACGGGCCGACGATACCCATGGAGACGATATTTGCCCCGAGCGTGGAGAGCCCCCCATGAGCGAGAAAGAGGCTCTGGAACAGGAGCACGATAGCGCAGACAACGGACGTAATCCACGGCCCGAAACAAACGGCAGCTAAACCGGTACCGGTAGGATGGGAGGAACTTCCAAAGGGAGTCGGGAGTTTTAAAGAGGAGAGAAGAAAGATAAAACCGCCCGTCACGCCAAGCAGGGGCAGTGTCTCCCGGTCGGCATTCAGGACTTTTTTCAGCCTGTATATCCCAAACAAAAGACAGGGCAGGCAGATAACCCACCAGACTATACACCACTGCGGGGACAGGTATCCTTCCATGATATGCATCGGATCACTTCACAACTTCATTTGTTTTAACAAAATTTTTTTTTAGTTAATTAGATTATCCCGTGAATATTTATATTTTATTTACAGCCGGTTTTATGATCCCCGCATGATCGATACGATACAGCAGGGCAAAAAACTGCTTAAAATTACAATGGATGATCAAAAAAACTCGTTGATATACGGTCGTTTTAAAAAATGATGCTGGTCAGTTGCCTTTTTTCCGGAATTTATATATTGCGTACCCAATCCCGACAATCACGGCGATAATCACACTCATCATGATGGGATTTGACAGGATTGCTGAAATGCCCGTCTGTGCCGTAACATTCACCCGAACCTTCATGGTGTCGGATATGTAAGAATTATCAAGTGCATCCCGGTACCGGATTTCAGAGTCCAGGCCATATTCCTTGATGGTCGCAGCACGGTCAACACTCACCTCATACGATGCAATCGCGGATTCTCCGGGCTTGATTTCCCCCAGATATGCAATATCATCATTGCTGGTAAAAGGGTTGACCGCGCTGATCCTCCCCTGGGCAGAATATACGGTCGTGTCGCCGGTATTTTTATACTCCACGGTGATTACTTTCTTGTTCCCCGGGTTCAGCTCTGCCGGGGCGGAAATGATTGCAAAATTTATTTTTCCGCCAACGGGAATCCCGATGGTATCGCTGCGTGAAGTGACCGTATCGCCGTCTTTGTTCTCGTAGACCACTGCAACATCGACCGGGTAGGTGGAACGCTCTGCATCCTTTGCCACCGAGACTTTGTACCTGCAGTCAACGGTTGAGCCGGAAGGGAAATCTCCGACATATACGCTGCTGTCTGTGGGAATGATGGGGCTGTTCCCGTTACGGATGACTTTCACAACCGCTTTTGTCCCATCCTCGTAGCCGGAATTTTTTATCTTCAGGTTCAGGTAGCCTTCGGTTCCTACGTTCAGGTGATCAGATTGTGCCGTCAGCACATCGATGGAGATATCGGGTTTGATCTTGATAGGGAGCGGGACGCTTGCATTGGTAGTTTTATAGTAATATTGGATGGCATCGGTTCCATACTGCTCTGCGAACTCGAGGTAGGTATAATCAATATTGACAGGAAGGATATACGTCCCTGAGCGAGCATCCGACAGGATCTTTACATGGAAGGTGCTCGTAACCGTACTACCTCCCTTGAGATCGCCGGCCATCTGGGGGTCTGATTTGACGATAATCGGGGCATTTCCCGCAGACAGCGACACCATAAGGAGTTTGGCGGTGTTGGGAAGGTCCTCGCGATCGATAAAACCAGACTGGATCATTTTGAATTCGTTCAGCCCGCTGTTCTCGATGACAAGGGAAAGGGTGGCGTCCGAACCCGGTGAGAACTCGTTTGTTCCTGATATATATGCCGAGAGCTGAGGGCTCCCCGACATATACTTTGTCCCGGCCGATGCGGGAGCGACCAATAAGATAAAAAGTACTGAGAAGACGATAATCTGCTTGCGTATTGAATACATTTTTTACCTCAGTTTGATGAATGTCGGAAAAGTGTTGGATGTAGTAGTTGATAGGTTGATCGTTTACTACAGAGGTGTCCGGAGAATTTTTCCTTACCCCATTTGTTATTCTCTGTCTGAACCTGAGATGCACCGAAAATAATAATACCGGTCCTTTTGGGATTTCCTGCTCTCCCATCGCGCTTTATTTCCCCCTCATAAGTGTGAAAGATAGGGTAAGGCATTTTTCAAGTACTCCATTAATGTGCATTGAAATTCTTTTCCCGATGATCTGATAGTGCCTCTCCTGATATCTTACATTTCAATTACTCTTGCCCGCCGGACCAGATTTGAAAATGATCTCACTATCATACGTTCAAATCATCCATGGGGAAAATGAAGAAACCGTGCACAAGCGGGTGAATAAAAATAAATATGGTGATTTGTAATATCGTGTAATGAAAAACCTGAAAACGGGAATACTTATTATTTTCCTGATCTGTTCCTTGTGCATCGCTGGCTGTGTCGCACCTCCAAAACCCGGCTCTTCATCATCGTCGTCAACCCCGGGGTCATCTCAATCCGATACCGGGCAAAGTGTCATTGCAAGTACAACAACCCCGTTATATGTCACGATCGAAACACCCTACCAGACCCCAACTACCCCACGAAAACAGGTCCCTGTTGCGACACCAACCCCGGATGATTATATCCCGGTTTACAGTACCACGCAATACTTCAGCTGGAATGCAACCGCTGTGTCATTTAACCTGACAAAACCACCCATGATCATAGATTTTGCGGTGACACCGGTGAATCTCACCGGAACCAAAATAACAACAAGTAAATCTTTATCCAAAGAAGAAATCACCGTCACCTATGATTATTTCAGCCCATATTCGTGGTTTGAGATTACCGTAAGAGAGAAAAATACCGGAAGGATCCTTAACAAGGACGGATTTGGTTCCTATAAGCAATAT
>JAPKXV010000304.1:0-9776 GCA_026394635.1 Methanoregula sp.
CCAAGGCGCAGAAAGCAAAGGCAGGAGCCACGCTAGAGAAAAAACCCAAAAAATCCTCAAAACCAAAGTCCGAGTCAGCAAAAGAGACAAAGACAAAACCAAAGACTGCACCAAAACCGGCAACCAAACCCAGGAAAAAGACCAGTACAGGGGTGAAGGACAATGAGTGACCTTGCCGGTCAGAAGCGAATCGCCGCTGCAATCCTCAAGTGCGGCGTGAACCGTGTATGGTTTAATCCAGATCGATTATCCGATATTGAAAACGCCATATCGCGTGATGACTTACGGGGACTTGTCACCGACGGCGCAATTAAAGCGCGCCAGAAAACCGGTGTAAGCCGCGGCAGGGCACGGGCAAAGATTGCAAAACGTTCATACGGGCATTGCAAAGGGCCCGGGCGGCGGAAGGGTGCAGCAGGTGCCCGCCACCCACACAAACGGTCATGGATCCAGAAGATCCGTGCAATAAGAAAAGCACTGGCTGCGCTCCGTGGAGCCGGGACCATCGACCCGCACATGTACCGGATCCTCTACAGGAAAGCTGCCGGTGGGCAGTATAGGAGTGTCGCACACATGAAAGCGCAACTGGAGATCCTTTCAGGGAGGATGAAGTAAAATGGCGACAGGAGCACGGTATTTCGTCCCCTTCCGCAGACGGAGGGAGGGCAAGACCGATTATTATCAGCGGACAAAGCTGGTCGTCGCTGATGTGCCACGGATGGTTGTACGCAAGACCAACCGGCACATCATCATCCAGCTGGTCACTGCCGAGATGGACGGCGACCGCACACTGGTTGCGGCAAATTCATCCGAACTTGCAGAATTCGGTTACAAGGGATCTGCGTCCAGCACGCCGGCAGCATATCTCACCGGGCTGCTCTTTGCGGCCAAAGCGCGCAAAGCAAACTATGGAGCAGCAGTGCTTGATATCGGTCTGAACCGCGCAACCCGTGGTGCACGTGTCTTTGCGGCATTGAAGGGAGCAGTCGAGGCTGGGTTGGATATCCCTCACGGTGTGGAGATCCTGCCCGACGATGCACGGGTAAAAGGAGCGCATATTGCTGCACATAACAAGAATGCAGGCGATCTCGTACAGAATGTCGAACAGGTGGCAGACGCCATAAAAAAGGAGCTGGTGTAAATGGCATATGAAAAGGAAGAGTGGCGCCCGGTCACCGGTCTTGGCAAACTCGTCGCGTCGGGCGAGATCAAAAGCATCGACTCGGTGCTTGAGAGTGGAAGACCCATCAAAGAACCCCAGATCGTGGATATGTTCCTTCCCGATCTTGAGGATGAGGTGCTCGACATCGCCATGACGCAGCGGATGACCGACTCGGGCCGCCGCGTACAGTTCAGGGCTGTCGTCATTGTCGGCAACCGGAACGGCTATATCGGTTTCGGTCAGGGTAAAGACGTTCAGGTCGGCTTTGCCATCAAGAAGGCAATCGTAAAAGCGAAGATGAATATCGTCAAGGTCAGGCGCGGTTGCGGCAGTTGGGAATGCGGATGCGATCTCACCCATTCGATCCCGATGCAGGTGAAGGGGACGGCCGGTAGTGTACGAGTCACCCTTAAACCGGCACCTCAGGGTATCGGTCTTGTTACCGGTGATGTAAGCAAGAAAGTGCTCGAACTTGCAGGCATTAAAGACGTATGGACATTTGCCCGGGGGCAGACCCGAACCACGATCAACTTTGCAAAAGCAACGTTCAATGCGCTTAAGCAGACGAATATGACGAGAATCGGGGGGTCACCGTAATGTACGCGGTCGTACAGGTACGTGGGGTTGTGAATACACGCGGGGACATCAAGGACACGCTCAAGATGCTCCGCCTGCACCACATCAACCACTGCGTGCTCGTTTCGAGCACTCCTGAAAACCTCGGGATGATACGGAAAGTCAAGGACTATGTTGCCTATGGAGAAGTGGATGCAGTAACCATCGAGACGCTGCTGCGCACCCGCGGGCGCGTTGTTGGTGATGCAGCGCTGACTGATGAATACATCAAGGCGAATTCAACCTACAGCGGCATTGGAGAGTTTGCACAGGCACTCTCGAGTGCCGAGGTACGGCTCCGGGACATCCCCGGACTAAAACCGGTGCTGCGCCTTCATCCCCCAAGAAAAGGCTACAAGACAACGAAGCGCACATTCGTTCAGGGTGGAGCGCTTGGCTATTATGGTAAGGAGATCAACACTCTCCTCTATAAGATGAGGTGAAGGGATGCCAACCAACAAACGTTCAAAATACCGCGGATCGCGGACATGCGGGGGCGGAACCCACAAGAACCGTCGCGGCGCAGGCAACCGCGGGGGGCGGGGGCGCGCCGGCATCAACGCCCATCACTTTGTGAAATGGTACCTGGAATTCGGTGGCCCGGTCTTTGGAAAAGACGGGTTTGTGAATCAGACACAGATGACCGTTTCCACGATTGATGTCGGAATCATCGACCAGATCGTGCCTTCGCTGCTTGCACAGGGGATTGCCAAAAATGAGGGAGATGCAGTTGTGATCAATACCGCAGATATGGGCATTGAAAAAGTGCTCGGCAGCGGAAGAGTCACAAAAAAATTAAACATCTCTGCGCAGGCATTTTCAGAGCAGGCAAAGGTCAAGATCGAAAAGATGGGCGGCAAGGCGCAGGTAGTCTGACCCCCACATTTTTGGTGAAACAATGGGAGAATTGCTGGATCGGTTGGAACCCCTGCTCGCTGCGATGCCCGCAGTCAAGAGCCCGGAGGGGCATGTTCACTTCAAGAACAAACTGCTGTGGACCCTTGCAGTCCTGATTCTGTATTTTGCGCTCACGAATATCCCGGTGTTCGGACTTGCTCCGACATCACAGGATGTATTTTTATACTGGCGGGCTTTACTCGCCGGCGCGAGCGGTTCGATCGTGCACCTCGGCATCGGGCCGATCGTCACGGCATCCATCGTGCTCCAGCTGTTAAAAGGTGCGGATATCCTTAAAATGGATACAAGTGAGACCCGCGGTCAGGTCATGTACATGGGCCTGCAGAAGATCCTGATCATGGTCATGATCGTGGTTGAAGCGGCACCCAACCTTGTCGGGGGGTTCATGCAGCCCGATCCAACAATTGCACAGAACCTTTTCGGGGGTAACCTGTTTGCGGTTTCGCTCCTGATCTTTATCCAGATCTGTATCGGTGGTTTTCTTGTCTTCATGCTGGATGAAGTGGTAACCAAATGGGGTATCGGGTCCGGTGTCGGTCTCTTCATTATCGCAGGTATCTCCCAGGGAATCGTGAATGGGTTCATCAACTGGATGCCGGTAAGTGACTATTGACGGGGCAAGCTATATCCAGTATTTCGGAACAAATATTCTCGCGTTTGTCACGACGATTGCCATATTCCTCATCATCGTCTACGTTGAATCGACACGTATCGAGATCCCGCTTGCCCATGCACAGGTGCGCGGCGCGCGAGCACGTTTCCCGGTAAAACTGATCTATGCCAGTGTCCTGCCCATGATCCTTGTCCGCGTCCTGCAGGCAAACATCCAGATGCTGGGCATGTTCCTTTCCAATGTCGGAATCACGGTGCTGGGAAAATTTACCGGCCAACAGCCGGACGGGGGTATCATGTACTTCCTTGCTCCCATAAACGGGCCAACACAATGGATGTGGTGGATGACCGATCTCGGTCACCCTGCATGGCAGGTCCTTTTACGTCTCGGTATAGATATCACATTTGTGGTGGTTGGTGGTGCCATCTTTGCACTGTTCTGGATCAAGACGGCCGGGCTCGACTCAAAAGATGTCGCCCGCCAGATCCAGCTTTCAGGAATGTCCATTCCCGGCTACCGCCGCAACACGCAGGTACTTGAAAAGTACCTTGACCGGTATATCCCCAAGGTCACGATCATCGGCGGAGTTTTCATTGGTATACTCAGTGTGGTTGCAAACCTGTTCGGGGTCATCGGCGCCGTCAGCGGCACCGGACTTCTGTTAACGGTGAGCATCACCTACCGGCTGTATGAAGAGGTCGCCAGCCAGCAGATCATGGAGATGTACCCGTTCATGCGGACATTCTTTGGCAAGGAATAATTGCAGGAAGAGAAGTATGGTCGGAAAAAAGGTCATCATCACCGGAGTGCCGGGCGTCGGAAAGACGACGGTTGTTAACGAGGCACTCAAAAAGCTCAAAAATGAAGGTATCGAATACCAGTCGATCAATTTCGGGTCGTTCATGTTCGATGTGGCAATGGCAGATGGCACGGTGAAAGACCGTGACCAGATGCGGTCCCTTGACAAAACGGTGCAGAAGCGCCTGCAGCAGAATGCAGCACAGGCGATTGCAAAGATCACCGGCAACGTGCTGGTCGACACTCATGCATCAGTAAAGACGCCCAAAGGCTATCTTGCAGGGCTCCCCGAATGGGTGCTGCACGAGATCATGCCCGATCTTATCGTCCTTGTTGAGACCGATAATGACCAGGTCCTGATGCGCCGGCTCTCCGACGAGACAAGAAGCCGTGACAAGGAAGGCTCAAAAGCGATTGCCGAACACCAGCAGTTCAACCGCGCGATCGCAGCATCCTATGCAATGCTCACCGGCTGTACGATCAAGATGATCACCAACGCGGATTTCCTTCTCGACCGTGCAGCTGACGACATGGCAGCCGTACTCAGGTGAAACCATGGATTTTGGGAATATCTGGGAAAAATACGGTCTCTATATCGCGCTCATCTTCATGATGCTGATGATGTTCTCCTACAGCATCCCGGGGCTCCGCGATTATGTCGGCCGGAGCATCGATGTGGTTTTAGCCCCTCAGGTTACGGAGTTCAAAATTCCCTTCTTCATCCTCATCGTGATCCTTTCCGCAATTACCGGGCTGTACTCCTCGATCATCCAGAAATATACTATCGATTATGAAAAGATGACCAATGCACAGGAGCGGATGAAGGAGTTCCAGACGGAGTACCGCGAGGCGCAGCTCTCGCAGGACGAAAAAAGGATCAAGAAGATGGAGGCAAAGAAAGACCGGGTCATGAAGGAGCAGCTTGAGATGTCCCAGCAGCAATTCAAGCCTATGGCATATATTCTCGTCCTGACCGTTCCTATCTTTTTCTGGCTCCTCTACCGGATGAGCCAGATTCACAGCACCATCATTATGCCCTATGCAGGGCTCCATAACCTGAACGATCCGGCGCTCTGGGTCATTCCCGCGTGGATCCTCTGGTACATGATCTGTTCTCTGACCATCAGCCAGGTGATCCGGAAAACCCTCAACATCGGGGGCATCTGATGCGAATTACCGTGAGCGGGCTGCCCGGCAGCGGCACTACATCACTCTCACGGTATCTTGCAGAACACCATGATTTTTCCATGATCTCTGCCGGTGAGGTATTCCGTCAGCTTGCCGTGGAACACAACCTGGAGCTTGCAGAGTTCGGGCGCCTTGCTGAACAGGATGAGTCCTATGACAAAATGATCGACGCCCGCCAGAAAGAGATTGCAGCCCAGCGGGATAACATCATTGTGGAGGGGCGGCTCTCCGGGTGGATGGTCAGCGACGCCGATCTTAAGATCTGGCTCATTGCGCCAATCGGGTGCAGGATTAAGAGAATTATCTCCCGCGACCATGTCGCAGATGAAAAGACCGCGACAGCGATCACCAGCGAACGGGAGCGGTGTGAGGCAGGGAGATACCGCTCCTATTATGACATCGATATAAACGATCTTTCCATCTACCATATGGTGCTCAATTCGGAACACTGGGGCGTCTCAGAACTTGGGGCAATTGTCGATACCGCGATTCGTGGGTTGACGAGCAAACCTGATGGAAAATGACCCGATCCAAATCCCTGTCATCTGTAGGACCGGTAAAGAACTTTTGAGGAAACCGAATATGATACCACTCTCGCATTTTTCAGGTTCGTGATATCACGGCACACAGCATAGAAGTCCGGTTGACAGAGGCATGGGATGCCGATCAGATTATTGACCTTTACCGCGCTGGTGGCTGGTGGAAGGATGAATACGATCCTGCCGGTATTCCCTCCCTGATTTCCGGGAGTTTTCTATTTGCCGTAGCAATCGATCCGGCAACCGGGTCAGCAGTTGGGATGGGAAGGGTGCTTTCTGACGGGGTATCTGATGGTTACATCCAGGATCTCGTCGTTCTCCCCCCATACCAGCGGAGTGGTATCGGCCGCAGGATTGTTGCGCTTCTCCTTAAGGAATGCCGGGCGCGCGGTTTCGGATGGATCGGGCTTCTTGCCGAACCCGGGTCAGAGAAATTTTATCTCCCGCTGGGGTTCCGGCACATGAAGGGATATGTACCCCTTCTCTATGATACGGAGAAATAGATGCTCTCGATCGATGATTTCAGGCCGGTCACGCTGCAGAACCGCCCCTTCTTTTCCGATCATTATGCCCGGTATCCCCAGGCACACAGCGACAACACGTTCACCAACATGATATGCTGGAACCATTACGCCAATTACCGGTTCGCTGCTGTCAGCGGCTCGGTGATTTTATCGAGTACAATTAACGGGACAACCCGGTTCCGTCCCCCTGTTGGTCCCCGTGATGCAGACCTTGTCAAAGAGGTCATCAGGCTTGCCTGCAGGGAAAGCGACGATGAGCCGGTTGTCCTCATCGATCACGACACATCCATCTGGATACAATCTCTCTGCCCCCGTCTGCACATCATCCCGGACCGGAACCATTTCGAGTATGTGTATGATGCCCGGGACCTCGCTGCCCTCTCCGGGGGCAGCTATCTCAATATCCGTCGGCAGCTCAACAGGTTCAGGAAAAACTGCGCCTATGCGGTCGAACAGATCACCGCAGAAAACTGTGATGAAGTGAAAGCATTCCTTGTGAAGTGGTGCGAATGGAAAGGATGCGAGGATGATCCTGTTCTCGCCCATGAAAAAGAAGCGATATTTTATGCAGTCGATCATTTCATCGGACTGGGACTATCCGGCCTGATCATACGGGTCGATAAAAACATCGGTGCGATGTCTTTGTTTGAACCGCTCAATGCGGACACAGCCCTTGTGCATTTTGAAAAAGGGCTTCCTGACTGTGAAGGGATCTACAAGGCGATCAATGCCGAAACTGCTGACGTGCTTTCAAAAAATTTTACCTATATTAACCGTGAAAGTGACCTCGGCGTTGCCGGGCTCCGCGAGGCAAAGATGCGCTATCACCCCCACCATATGGTCGAAGTCTTCTCTGTGAAAAAGCACAGATGATCCCTTCTGCGGTATCTGCACGTTTCCGGTGTATCCGTCCGGTTCCCTCCGAGCCCAAATCTACCGAAGGCGAGGCGGAAATATCGAGCAGATAGAACAGTCCGATGACCACGATGATAGCAACAACAAGAATGGATTTTACCGGCATAGGTAAAATTCCCTTCTGTTCTGGTAGAGCACCGGAAAATATTAATTATCGCATGATACCCATCATTTTCTCTTTTGGTTCAATCACAATATCTATTATGGGGGACTTGCCATGTTCCCTATAGGGCTCTTATCCGTAGGAAATTCCCGGAATAAAGGGCTGATCATGGAGACGTACAATGGCAACGAAAGTTCAGGGTAAAAAGACAAAAATACCAGCGAAAAAGACTGCCCGTACCCGTGCAAAACCTGTGGCTAATCCAGCAAAGCGTGTACCCGCCCGGGCAGCACCAAAAAAATCCAAATCCGGTGCAGTGAAGGCAGCGTTCCGGTATAAATGCCGGATCTGCGGGTACATATACTCCTCGCTGCGTGGCGAACCCCATAACGGGATCCCTGCCGGTACAGCGTTTGACGACCTTCCCGACACGTATGTTTGTCCTGTCTGCGGTTTTCAGGGAAAAGGCAAAATCGGCACATGGGGCTTTGAGGAGTGGCACCCGACACGATATCTCTGCTCGATGTGCAATTACATCTATGATGAGGCACGGGGAGAACCAAATCACGGGATCAGACCCGGAACGAAATTCGAGGACCTGCCGGATGATTACCGGTGTCCAGTCTGCGCACTTGATCCAAAGATCAGCAAATTTTTCGGAAAGGTTCTCAAGCAGGGCTTCTCACCACTTGACATTTGATAACCCAAACCTCCCCTCCTATTTTTTCTGCAACAACTCAACGGATGTCCCGGATAAGGTACCACTCCTCGGTCGTAGTGGATTTTTTTTCACAGGTGCACCCGTGTGAGCCCCAATCTATAAACCCATGGTTTGTTTAATTTCTATAAGGAGTGCCGATATGATTTTAGTGGACCGGTACAGGAGGAAGGGCACTTCTCGCAGTCTGGGCAACATTCCGTAGTGGTCGTCGGTGATCCTGTGGTGTCCCGGTGTCCTTATGGAATCGTGCAGTATTATACTCTAAAGCGATCAGGTATCCCATGACCGGTATGGATATCTCAGGACTTTTTTAAAAAAGCGCATCAGGAAATGAAGGTCGTTCGTTAGACCGTCGCGGGAATCCTATGACCCGGTACTTGCAACCGACCCCTCAAACCTGGCAGCTCTTGCGAACAAGGGGAAAGCGTACTATTACCTTGGAGGCACGAGGATGCGATCGCCTGTTTTGACCGTGTGCTGAAAATCAGCCCGAATAATATCCGCGTCATGACTGCAAAGGCTATCGCACTACAGGAGTTGGAACAGAACGAAGAAGCGCTCGCATATTTTGATCAGGCGCTTGCATTCAATCCCCTCAACTCATTTATCTGGTACAATAAGGCAATTGCACTGCGTAACCCCGGAAGGTATAAAGAAGCAGATGATTGCATCAAAATGTCAGACTGTCAGGCAGGCAAAACACCCCGACCCGCTCCTTAAAAAAAACAAAAAAATTTAGATGAGTTTGAAGATGGGGTGGTTATCTGCTTTGACATCGATACCGAGGGGACGCATTGCCTCAAGGACAGCGATGTCTGTATAAGCCTGTGCCGTGATCATTGCTTCGACGTTCTCGATCGGTCCGTACATAATCAGGTCGGCACCAAGGGTGCTTGCGATCATATTGCAGCCGATATCGGGAGCAGACCAGGCTGCCTGCTTTATGCCTTCCATGCCACCAAGATAGTGGTGCGACATCTGCTCAAGGAGGAGGGGTTTGCCCTTGTAGCCTTCTTCTTGTACTGATGGGGTCTTTTTCGTCCCTTTCCAGCGGCGGAGCCATGTCCAGGCAACAGTCATATTGTGGTAGGCACCACCGGTCGGGTAGCCGTGGATCGCCTTGCACGCAAGGATCTCACGGTATGCACTCCCTGAACCAAGACCGAGCGGGGTTGCCGCGGTGTCAAGGATCGGGCGGGTGATACCGCATTCTTCTGCGATTGCGATCATGCCCTTTGCCTGACCCGCAACTCCGCCTTCTACGAGCACCTTCTCTCGTCCAGCGACAGATGGGTCGGCAGGGTTGAAGGCGAGCACAATGGCTGCGTCTACATCGCTGTTCTTTAACGCCTCGATATTCTCAGCTGCGATCGAACCGTTGATCGAGTTGTAGATCGCACGGTTCGCAAGTCCTACCTCGGTTACATACTTGCATGCATGGGCAAGCGCCTTTGGCACCGATGAGTCCATCAGGAATGCTGTCTTGTTGTCGATGCTGTCAAACCACGTAAAGTAGTTCTCAAACGCCTCGGGGTATTCAGCAAGGATCTGGATAAAGTGCGGGATGCCGGTTATGTCAGAGAGTTCCTGACACCTGTTCCAGAGTGCTTCTGCCTTCGGTTTGTCGATCTTTCCTGTCTTGTCATCAAGCACAATCTCGTGCTTGTTGTAGAAGATTGA
>JAPKXV010000304.1:9784-10296 GCA_026394635.1 Methanoregula sp.
TACGGTCGGGTACTCTCCAGGCTGTCCACCAAGTTTAGTGCCGTTGAAGTCCCAGACGCTTTGTTCCTTTTCGAATTTGAACATTTCTTTTACACCTCCATTACATGAATGCCATCAATTTCTGGAGCAAAAACAACAGCATCACAAATACGGTGAGTCCTGCGACCAGGCCGTAGAGTATGCCGATATCTCGTCCGATCTTTCTCCCTACACGCTGTGCGACCTCTGCATCGACAAACTCGATTCTCTTCTCGATCTGGTCGAGCCGTTTCTCGATCTCAAGGAACTGGGGGTTTACACCCGCAGCTGCAACCTCTACACCACCGGCAGCCTCTTTAACCTCGACGACCATGGCATCAGCGCCGAATGCACCGGGGTCCCTGGCCTTGAGTTCATCCATTTTTGCCTTGATGGTCTTGAGGTCTTCAGCCTCCATGATGTTGACGCACTCGATCTGCTCCTGGAAGCGCTTGATGGCGTCATCGTTGAGGTTCTCGATGAAGGGGATTGCA
>JAPKXV010000060.1:0-1914 GCA_026394635.1 Methanoregula sp.
CGGCAGCAAATGCCGCGTTGACTGAAGCGGTGAAGGGTAACCCGTATGTTCCCGAGTATCTCCTTATGACCCGGAAGCCATCCCACATGCCAGATCACTATGGAATCGGCGACCGGAATTAGGCAATCATCTACGTGACAGGCGCGGTCGAGTCATGGGCTCGTTCAAAGGGTGCACTGCTCTGGCTGCGGAGCCGGTGCGGGAGACGGGTGCGCCACTGATATTTACGGGATGGTTACAACCCCCCCGACTACCAGGAGGATACAAAAATGCCGAAAAAGAAACTGACCATTGATGCGCTCATGGATCTGGCAGGAGATGACCAGATCCGTCGATGCCTGCTTCACCTCGCTTCCTCATCTCCCGCGATCAGGATGCAGGTAGAGGACTGTCTCAAAAAGCAGGTGCAGATCTATGACCGTGAAGCGATTGCCGAGAGTGTATATGCTGGACTCTCCTGCCTTGACGTCGAAGAACTTTGGGCTCAATCCGGGCGGACACGAGATGGTTATGTGGACGTGACCGAAAAGGCATATGAGATGTTTATCCAATCGGTCGATGATGAGGTCGAACAGATGAAAAAACTACTGGAGCTTTCCCAGTACCCGGATGCACAGGAATACTGTATGGGTATCATACTGGGAATTGACCGTTACATCAAATCCGAATCTGAGTTCCTTGACTGGTCAGGAGATACCCCCTTGGAGTATATGGAGGAAGTGGTCGATGAGTACAGGAAGGGAGATCAGAATCCGCGCAGGAGAAAAGAAGTGGAAAACCTGTACCAGGCTCTGATAAACCAGTGAATGATAACGGCTCCCGGATCAGGTCGTCTGCCAGCATCCCGCACTTGATCAGTTTTGGCAGGACAGACACCGGGATTTACTCCTGAAAAAACCAATTCCGCAGACACCGTCTGCGCAGTCTGGATACCGGAAGCATCCTCCAACACCCCTAACCGGAATGTTTATTCCTTCCTGACCGGACAGACTAATTATCACTGATACCTTCATTAACCTATCACTAAATTGCGATAAAACGGAAAAATCCAATTATCACTGATACCTTTATTATGGTATCGCAATATAGAGATATAGTAACAACATGATTAACGGCGAAGACAATTCGATACTGGATCATATAAAACGCGAACTGGATCTCAGCAATAGCGCAACAATTACCCGGGAAGTTCTGATCTCGCAGGAATTTCCGTTTAAGGTTGATCTCGTGATCGAAGATTTTTCAAAAAAATATTTCATCGAAATTACCTCACGGTTGACGATTGAAAAGATAGGACACCTGCTGGTTATTAAAAAAATTTTCCGGAACCGGGATGCTGAATTTGTTATCGCAAGTAAAATAATTTCCCCCGATGCAGAAAAAATTGCTCATGTATGTGATATCCGGACAATTGCATTACCATTCCGGGCACATATCAAGGAAAGCGAAAAACCTGAAGTGCGCCGTATTGAAAAGATCAGTTCTGCAAAATCATGGAAAATTGTAATTGCTCTTCTCACTGAGAAGGATTGCTCCATCCGGCATCTTGCCAAAAAAACAAATGTCTCGTATGGGTGGACTCATGCAACGGTACAGAGCCTGATTGCAAAAGGGATTGTCATCCAAGTAAACAATTATGTAAAACTTCACGATGTACCAAAACTGCTGAATGGTATCGCATGGGAGCGTCCCTTCGAAAAATTATATTATGACGAGGTTGTGCTCCCAGATGGTGATGCACTGTCAGCAGCCCGGACAAT
The DNA here is from genome assembly GCA_026394635.1 of Methanoregula sp. Taxonomy (GTDB): domain Archaea; phylum Halobacteriota; class Methanomicrobia; order Methanomicrobiales; family Methanospirillaceae; genus MVRE01. The sequence continues at coordinate 1,761 of JAPKXV010000060.1, forward strand.
CACGAGGATGTGTGATAAGCAGAATATCGATTGCGCATTTACGAGTTTTACCGCAGGGGGAATGTATACTAAATATGGATTCCGTCATGATACCGTGTATGTCTATATTCCCAAAGACAACCTCGAACCGTTTCTCAAATCCTTTGCTGCGTCG
>JAPKXV010000060.1:1949-4164 GCA_026394635.1 Methanoregula sp.
GACCGGGATGTCTTTTCTGATACGCGAATGACTGAAGAGATCCGGCTGGTATCCCCTGCGCAGGCACTTCTCGATCTGGCAGGGCTGGGGTACAGCGGTCGTGATCTGACCACAAAACTCGTGGAGAACTATGGTACCCTATGAGGTCTCTCAGTCCATCATTCATGCCTCGTTAGCAGAGCTTGCAGAAATATTCCATTGGGTTTTTAAAAGAGAGAGTCCAGAGGATCTTAGGACAGTCTTGATCGGGGGCTGGGCGGTTTACTGTTATAACCCATGGTATGGATCTGTCGATATTGATCTTGTGACCAATGCCGGAACGCGACAACATCTCATGCGGCACCTGGCGAAAACACGGGGTTTTGTCAAACGAAAGAATCCCCCGTTCAGAAACAGTGTTGCAAAGATCATCCCTCCTGACGGAGAGATCATTATCGATTTTATCCCCAGTAATCATAGCAATTGTTTTGAAGGTCGCGATGAAAACTGCCCATTGGACCTCCTGTATGGCAGGACTGTTCTTAAAGAAATTTCACCGGGTTTTTTAGTCACCGTTCCTGAACGCTCATTCCTGCTGCTCCTGAAATTAAAAGCTGCATGGGACAGGGCTTACCGGATACACGAACATATCTCGCACAATGAAGACTGGGAGAATGGGAAGCTCAAAAAAGATCGAGCGGATATTTTATCGCTGATCGATCCGAAGAACGGGAGAACGGATCTCGACTTCATGTTCTTGGGCGATATGGTACGCAAATATGCATTTCTCTTAGAGATTCTCACCATAATCCCCGATGACAGGGATGCACTCCAGATGTATGGGGGTATGGATCGGGATTCTGCACAACGTGCTATTGATGATCTGCTCCGCCTTATTGGATAAAGGACTCCAATTCTTCACCCATAATTTCTAATCCGGGTGCATTGACTGAAACCTGATTAATGTGAGTGTGGGATACCTGGGGAGTACGTGACGTGAAAATGACGCATAAATGGTCGTTGAATGACTCCGGTAGTGTATAGGTATATTGTCTCATTCTGGGGAGATCGATATCACGTGAGGTCAGGAGAGAGAAAATGATCAGGAATTTTATGTATCAGCTAAATGATTCTTTCCGGACATTTCCTAAATAATTCCAAGCGCTGATATGATTAGCAATCCGGCTGAAAATTTCCCGTGTTTTGAGTAAATGAGGCAAGATCTCACCGAATGACCTGAGGGGGAATTCGGACATATTCGGACATTTCAATTGGATACTTGTCATTCGGAAAACAGATGAAATTCAAAGGAAAATTAAAACCACTGAAAATTTGTGAGGGAGAAAGGGTACATGGTGTGTGCCGAATTGTTCCTATCACACTCACTCCGGCACCCTTCACCCAGACCCTCCAAACACCGACAGCCCAATTTTGGCAAGCGCTGGTGTATTCGTCATGACGAGATACCCCACGCAGCCGAGAAGGGCGCAGTCTTCGGGAAGGGCGAACCCGATGATGTAGTAATGGTACTTTTGTAAAAGTGCCTCGATAAGTTCCGGTGAGAGCGGTTTCTCCATCTCCGGAACCTGCTCCATCTTTTTGATCTCGTCCCACGCAAGCGGTGTCCTCTTCCAGAACCAGAGTCCCTCCTTGAGCCCGAAACCGAAGGCGTGCCACTCCATCGCCGTGAGGGATAGAAAAGTGGGGGTGGTGGGATCTTCGAGCACGGTCACACCCCCGACCCACAGATCGCACACCGGGTCTGCACCTCGTTCTCAAACATCGCGTTCCCCCACAATCCGGAACCGGAACGTCTCGCTCGTATAGCCGCCATCCTGGGGCAAGAGTTCATCTCCCTCCATCCAAAAACATTCTACTGGAAGATGCCCATGAAAGAGAAGCGATCCCAAACCAAGGAACCACCGGTATTCAACAGGAGAGCTGCGGAACAGTCGTTAAATGATGTGGCAGCACTCATGGCGAACCACCAGTTTTCATCGATTGAAGAAGCCAATGCCTTCATACAGGACAAGCTTGCCCACGGGGGGATTCCTCATGCACCGGCAACCACCCCGCTGGAACAGGCACAGGAACTGATGTACGAGGCTGAAGTCGCGTACCCGAAACATCGTCTTGAACTGGCGAAACAAGCCCTTGCCCTCACTCCGGACTGCGCCGAAGCGTACATTATCCTCGCCGAAAATGCAGCCAACCGCGATCTGCCTGCTGCCGTGGA
>JAPKXV010000339.1 GCA_026394635.1 Methanoregula sp.
ATCCCTCTAACTTTGGCGTTGTGCAGCTGGCAGACGGGTATGTAACCCATATTGTTGAGAAGCCAGAGAGATCCGCGGGATTTATGGTCAGCACCGGAATATACTCGCTTTCCCCATCATTCTTCCCGTACATCAGGGAGAACAACATTACCGATGCAATCTCCTGCATGCTTGAAGACAACCAGAAGATTCGGGGGGTTGTTGCTGACGATTGGCAGGATGCCATCTACCCGTGGGACCTGCTCCGGATGAATGCCCGGCTCCTTTCGCATATCACCCCATCCCGCGAGGGTACATCCAGCAGGAACACGACCATCATCGGGGCCGTGCATATCGGGAAAGGCACCACCATCGGCCCCAACACGGTGATCGCCGGTCCCGTAGTGATTGGAAACGATTGTGAGATCGGGCCGAACTGCTGCATCATGCCCAATACCAGCATTGGTGCCCGGGCCAGGATCGAGCCGTTCTGCTATATCGGCAATGCACTGCTCATGGACGACAGTTCGATCGGGTCGCACTCCCGTATTCTCGATGCTGTGCTCGGGGAAGGGTGCGTGCTTGCCGATCACATAAGCACCTGCACGAGTGCCTCGCTCATGGAGATCGAGGGGACCGTCACAAAACCGGAGTTCGGGGCGATCCTCGGCGACGGTGTGCAGGCCGGCGCCTTCACCACGTTCAAAAATTGTATCGTCGGGAACAACACCACGGTCGAAGACGGCAACCGGGTCATCTCCTCCTCTGTCCCCGATGACTCCCTGGTGATCTGAAGTGTGTGGTATTGTCGGCTATACCGGCCGGAAGACCGCAGCACCCATCATCGTCAACGGGTTGAAAAAACTCGAATACCGGGGCTACGATTCCTTTGGTATTGCCACCCTAGGCAGCGGGATCGAAGTCTGTAAACATGCCGGCAGGATCTCTGACAATGCCCGGTCCGCACTCCACTTGAACGGCACCACCGGGATCGGGCACACCCGGTGGGCAACGCATGGCGCCCCCAATGATGCCAACGCCCACCCGCATACCGACTGCAAAAACCGGGTTGCCATCGTCCACAACGGCATTATCGAGAACTACGCGGATTTAAAAAGGCAGCTTATTGCACGGGGGCACCGGTTCCTGTCAGAGACCGACACCGAGGTCATCGCCCACCTTATCGAGGAGAGCTATACCGGCAGCCTGCTCTCTGCAGTCCAGCAGGCCGTCCCGGTGCTGCAGGGCTCATTTGCCCTGCTCGTAATCTCTCCTGAAGAGCAGGGTATCATCGCAGCGCGCAATGCAAGTCCTCTTGTCATCGGTATGGGGGATGGGGAATATTTTGCTGCTTCAGACATGACCCCGGTCGTTGAATATACGGAGCGTACCATCTTTCTTGAAGACGGGGATATCGCAAGCCTCTCACCCGACAAACTCGTGATTTATCACGGGAAGGAACCGGTCAACCGTCCTGTCGAGCTCGTGGACTGGTCGGTCGAGGACACGAAAAAAGGCGGGTTTGCCCATTACATGCTCAAGGAGATCTATGAACAGCCCCAGGCATTCTACAACGCGATCCGGGCTCTGGACACGGAAAACCTCCCGGGATGTGCACAAAAGCCTGCTTCTGTCGCAATTGTAGCCTGCGGGTCGTCCTACCATGCCGGCCTGATCTTCAAGTATCTCCTTGAGGAGACCTGCGGCATACCCGCACGGATCGAATTTGCCTCTGAATTCAAATATTTCCCCCCGCCGGTCAGTTGCCTTGTGGTCGGGATCACCCAGTCCGGGGAGACCGCCGATACCCTTACCGCGCTTAAAAGGGCAAAATCACACAACTGCCCGACGATTGCCATCACAAATGTACTGGGCAGTACGGTCAGCCGGATCGCTGATTCGACGATCTTTATGCGGGCGGGACCCGAGATCAGCGTCGCAGCGACAAAGTCGTTTGTCGCCCAGCTCGGGGTGCTTATGCAGATGATAAACCTCCTCTCGGGGGAACAGTTCACCAAAGTCCTGGCGCATGCACACCGGGCGATCGAGGAAGTTCTCTTACAGGATCTCTCATGTGCTGTCCTGACCTGTAAACAGGCCCGGAGTATTTTCTACGTGGGGCGCGGCCCCTTTTATCCTGTTGCCCTCGAAGGTGCCCTCAAAATGAAGGAGATCTCCTATATCCATGCCGAGGGTTACGCAGCAGGCGAGCTGAAGCACGGGCCGTTCGCCCTGCTGTCGTCTGAAACACCGGTCATCGCCATCTGCATGCCCGATGATACGTACGGGGTGATGGTCGCCAATATCAAAGAGATAAAAGCCCGGGGGGCACCGGTGATTGCACTTGGCATCGAAGGGGACAGCGAACTCGCCGATATCGTGGACATTTTTATCCCGCTCAAAAGAACACACAGGTTCGTCCAGGTACTCACAAGCCTTGTCGTCCTCCAGCTGCTTGCATACTATACCGCTGTGGCACTGGACAGGGATGTGGACAAACCAAGGAACCTTGCAAAGAGCGTGACCATCGAATGATTGAGTATGGGATCAACCGTCTCGGGGCCGGTGCGCAGATCTTTGAACCGGTGACGTTGGGTTTTCCTTCCCGCGAGAATGTCACCAGGACCGGGTTTTTAGGGTCAACAATCGGGAACCGCGCGATCATAAGGTCAGGAACCATCATCTACTGCGATGTCTTCATTGGCGATGACTTTTCCTGCGGGCATAATGTGCTCATCCGCGAAAAGACCCGGATCGGCAACCGCGCTGCAATCGGGACGGCTTCCATCATCGAGGGGCAGGTTGTCATCGGGAACGATGTCAGCCTCCAGAGCCTTGTCTATGTGCCAACGGGTACGACGATCGGGGACCATGTGTTCATCGGGCCAAACACCGTCCTTACCAATGACCGCTACCCTCCCTCACGCATTGGCGGGCTGCAGGGGCCAACACTTTCCGACGGGGCAGCCGTGGGTGCAAATGCCACCATCAGGTGCGATCGTAACAAAAGATGTCCCACCCTATAAACTTGCAATTGGATCACCGGCAAAGATCAAGGACCTGCCCAAAGCGATGGACAAAAAATAATGCGGGGGGTTTTTCATTTCATTCCATCTGATTGTTGTCGCATCCTGTTCAGGGAATAAAAAACCATGAAGATCCTCCTCGTATCCACGCAGGACTATATCCATCACCCCATCCCGTCCCGGCACCATTATATTTTTGAGGAACTGGCAACACGGCACGAGGTGCATGTCCCCCATTTTCACGTGAGCAGAGGGGAGGCGCGGACAACCAGGCTGATCGTACATGAGGCAACGCAGTTTGCCTTCCAGAACCCCGTGCTTCATTACACCCTGAACGCCCCGTACCATTTTCATATATTTAACAAAATTATCAGGGACGAAGGGATTGAACTCGTTGTCGCAGCTCAGGTGCTTGCCGGAACCGCGGTAATCCATGCGGCAAAAAAATTTAAGATCCCCGTTGTTTTTGACTTAAAAGACTGGTTCCCGGATTCAGCAGCGGCATACTTGAAGACACGGGTTCTGCGGGAGATAGTTCGTAAATCCGTCTGGGAGATCACGCGCCGGAACCTCCACAACAGTACATTAATCACAACCGTTTCCCCGTCCCTTGTCGAAAAGCTTAAAAGATTCGGGTTTGATGCCGGACTGGTGACCAATGGGGTCGATACAGACCTGTTCATGCCAATGGAGAACTCTGTTCGCCGGACAGAACTTGGCATACAACCCGGCGATTTTGTGATCGGGTTTGCCGGAAGTGTGGAACGCTGGTACGCACTTGATGAGATCATCAGGAGCCTTCCTGAACTGATATCATATCGCAGGAATACCCGGCTGCTCGTCATCGGGGGATCGCTCTTTACGCCCTACATGGCGGAACTGGTGCAACTCGCACGGGACCTTCATGTACAGGACCACGTGATCTTCGCCGGGACAAAACCCTACAACGAACTTCCCGGGTGTATTGCCTGCATGGATGCCTGCACCATCCCCTTGTCGCCCCCCCAGTGGGCTGACATCGCCCTTCCCAATAAATTTTTTGAGTATTCCGCGTGCGGGAAACCTATCGTCATGCGCCCCATACCCGATGTGATGAAGATCGGCAGCCCGAATATATTCCTGTACCAGACTCAAAGCGAATTTATCGAACAGATAAAATTCCTTATGGAGAAAACCCTTTCGTTTTCCATCAGCCTAGGCCAATACAGCTGGAAGGAGAAAGCCCGGGAGTTTGAGACGATATTTGAGCGTCTTGTGTAATGCGCTCGTGTGCAATAAAAAAAACGCCTTCGATACATCCTTATTTCATTTGATAATTTTTCAGGAACGTGTCCAGAGCCCTATGTCTGGCAGGCCGTTATCTTGTGGTTATCCAAATTTATTTGTGGTCACGGCAGCAACATGATATTTCATTAGGATGATCAGATGACTGTGATCGGACTCAAAAAATATCAACCATACCTCATTATCGGCCTTATCATTATTTTTTCGCTCTTTGCCCTCTGGCTGCGACTTATTCCCATGTTTAATTTAGGGAATACGGATGTCCTGAATATCGTGGGAAGCGACGACCCGCTCTATAACCTGCGGCAGGTCGAACAAATCCTTGCCAATTTCCCATCGTATAACTGGTTTGACGTCATGACCCTGTATCCATCGGGTTCAACGATCTACTGGGGCCCACTCTTTCCCACCATCATCGCGGTTCTCTGCCTGATGACGGGGGCTGCAACAAGGCCGGAAATTATTGCAACAGGACTGCTCGTGCCCCCGTTGATGGCAACGCTGCTCGTTCCCATAATGTATTTTATCGGAAAGACCTGTGGGGACTGGAAAACGGGAATCCTTGCATCGGGATTTTCTGCCGTCGTTTCAGGACAAATTTTTTACCGTTCCTTTTACGGCTATATGGACCACCATATCGCAGAAGTCCTTTTTTCCACGCTCTTCTGCCTCTTTTATATCTATGCGATCCTTGCGGCAAAAGAACAGGATATTGATCTGAGAAAGAGTGACACATTCAAAAAGACGGTTGTATTTTCTGTTATTGCAGGAATTTCCTACCTGCTTGGCCTCTTTACGATGCCGACGATGATCCTGTTCGCGATGATAGTCGGTATCTTTACCCTTGTCCAGTCGATCATCAACTTCTCGCAGGACCGCCCGATAGGGTACCTTGCGGTTGCCAATACGATCATCTTTTCCATCGCAATCATCGGGCTCCTCATTTACGGGATCCAATACCCGGGCCTCGGCCTGAGCCAGTATACAATAGGTCATGTCTATACCTATCTCAGCCTGATTGTCGGAACTTGGCTGCTATGTGGCCTTGGCTGGTACCTCAAGGGGAAACCAAGATATTATTATCCCGCGGCGCTCGCGGGTATCGCCGTGGCATTTGGTGCAGTATTGCTCCTGTTCCTTCCTGATCTCTACAACCTGCTCGTATCCAATTTTATTTCCTTTTTCGGGCAGGCTGCCGTAACCGATACCGTCCAGGAGGCCCGGGGCTGGAGTACTGATCTTGCATGGTTCGCCTTTAACTACGGGCTCCTGCTCTTTGTTGGCGGTGCCCTGGTGATGGCATATAACAATTTCAGGGAAGAGCATCCCCCTCAGGTATTTGCCCTGGTCTGGTCGGTGGTGATGTTCTACTCCACTTGGCAGCACATCAGGTACGAGTATTACCTTGCCATCAACATCGCGCTCCTTTCAGCAATCTGCGTTTACTTTGTGATGAATCTCGGGTGTGCCGATCTGACCCGCCTGGCAGCCAGAATATCAACCGGTCTTGGTACCCCCGGACAAAATGAAATCGGAAAAGAAGAGTCCCCAAAAGGGAAACGGCATAAAAAAGGCCAGAAAAAGGCTGCTGATACCGCCTCATTCAATTTCCTGCACCTTGGCCTGATGGTCATTGTGCTGGGACTTGCCATCCTCTTTGCCTATACGTCATCTACCTACAGTTATACCAATGCTTCCAACAATGCGATCTACAGTTATACCAATGCTTCCAACAATGCGATTCGCATGAACGGTGACTGGCGCGAGTCACTGGAATGGATGGGAAACAATACCCCTGACACGGGTGTCAACTACTTTACCATCTATGACAAAAAGACGTTCCATTACCCGGATGCGTCGTACGGCGTCATGTCCTGGTGGGACTACGGGCATATGATCACCTACATTGCAAAACGGATCCCCAATGCCAACCCGTTCCAGCAGGGTGTTGCGGGTTCAACCGGATCTGCTGCATATTTCATGGCAGAGTCAGAGGATGTGGCAAATGGGATTGCCGACACCATCGGTACCCGGTACGTGATCACCGATATCGAGATGGACGAGGCGATACA
>JAPKXV010000125.1 GCA_026394635.1 Methanoregula sp.
GGGTGCAGTCCACGATGCAACGGACCGGGCTGCGGTGCAGGAGCTGCTCATCAATGCGGAACTGGCCGATAAAGCCCACAATGAAAATGTCCAGGTGATTGTTGAAGGGCCAGGACATGTGCCTATCGATGAGATCGCGACAAACGTCACCCTGATGAAACGTGTTACGAATAATAAGCCGTTCTATATGCTCGGACCGATTGTCACCGACATTGCACCGGGGTATGATGACCGTGTCGCCGCTATTGGTGCAGCGATCTCCTCATCCTGTGGAGCGGATTTCATCTGTTATGTAACCCCCGCGGAACACCTTGCACTTCCTACACCCGAAGAAGTGTACGAAGGAGTCATCAGCTCCCGGATCGCCGCCCATATCGGGGACATGATCAAACTGAAAAAGACACGGGAAGCAGACCTCGAGATGGGTCACGCCCGCCGTGACCTCGATTGGGAGCGCCAGTTTGCCGTTGCGATGAACCCGTCACGGGCACGCCAGATCAGGGCAGAGAGGATGCCCGCCGATACGGACGGGTGTACAATGTGCGGGGATTACTGTGCAATCAAAATTGTAAACCGGTATTTTAAATTCTAATGCACACTGCTCTGGAGAAAAACTCCTCCCCATGATATTTTTTTGTAGCCTTATAACCTGGCTATCGCAATACGGGGGAAGTCTGCCGTAACGGGAATGTCAGGACAGAGTGGAGAAAATTATCGATAAGATACTTTTTAACTTGCCACAGCGGCGGGGGAGGGGGTATCAGCCGAAGCCCCCTGAGCGTTATGAAATTTTTTCTCAAGCATTTCTACAGAGCGATGAATACTTTTTTGGTTTTTCTGTAACCCTGACTGGTTACCGGATAACCCGATCATCAACGCTTAATAGCACAATCCTGCCAATAGTGTACAAACTTTCATGATTCCTATCCATCCGGTCTCTTCAAAGCAGGCGCTGCGGGATGATGCAAAACAGAAGCGCAGGGCAATTCCAGAGGATGAGATCGCAAAAAAGAGCGCGCGTATCTGCGCATCCCTTCTAGAGGTAATCGATGGGTGCGATCCGGTCATGGCATATGTCTCAAAACCACCCGAGGTTGATACCCACCCGTTCATCAGGGACCTGTTGCGCGAGGGGCGACGGGTGGTTGTGCCAATCATCGAGAAAGAAACGCGGACACTGCGCCTTTCGTATCTCTGGGATACCACCCTGCTTGTAAAAAGCACGTTCCATGTACCGGAACCGATCGGAAATGAAATCCCGGCACAAACTTCTGATATCCAGACGGTAATCATCCCCCTGCTTGCCTTTGACCGGAGGGGAAACCGGCTGGGATATGGTGCAGGCTATTATGACCGTTTCCTCGCACAAAATCCCGGTATTAAAAAAATCGGTGTCGCATTCTCCTGCCAGGAGACAGGTTCCGTCCCACGGGACGAAAATGACGTCCGCATTGACATCGTCGTCACCGAGGACGAAGTTATCCACTGCACGTGAGAATTAAAAACAACTCAATATACTCAAATAACCCCGGTTCAAACATTGAGGTGTAACGAGGTCTTAATGCTGGTCAACTTCGGAGGCTTTGTCCCGCTGTCAACGGTCGACTGGAGGGGCAGATCCGTGTGCACGGTCTTTTTCCGTGGTTGTCCGGTCCGCTGCGTCTACTGCCAGAATGACGCAATTCTCTCCGGAACCGACATGCGCCCCATCACGGAAGTGATCGAAATGATACGGGGATCCCGCATGTTTGTTTCCGGAATTATTTTTTCCGGGGGTGAACCGACCATGCAGAAAGATGCACTGCTTGCACTTGCACAAGCCTCAAAAGATATGGGACTTCTCATCGGGGTGCAGACCAATGGCATCTATCCTGACACTCTTGATGCACTCATTCAGGGAAAAATTCTCGACCGGGTTGCGCTCGACATTAAAGCGAGGTGGGCGCGATATAATAACCTGATCGGTGGAAAGTATGTGAAGAATGTCCAGCGGTCGCTTGCGCTGTGCAGGGAAGCATACGAAGGGGCAAGGCTTCCGGAATTTGAGGTCGTTGTCACCCTTTTCCGGGGGTATGAAGACGAGGTGCCCTATATTGTTGCAGAAGCAGGCGGGACCGAAATCGTGCTCCAGCAGGGAGTCACCGGGGAAGTGAAACC
>JAPKXV010000095.1 GCA_026394635.1 Methanoregula sp.
CGATGTGATGACCTGTGTTGCCCTGAGATATTCCGGTCTGAAACCCAACCAGGTGTTTGGATTGGGGACGCACCTTGACTCGATGCGGTTAAAGTCGCTGATTGCCGCGTATTTCAAGGTTCATGTGAGCGAAGTCCACACAAGAATTATCGGAGAGCATGGCGAGAGCATGGTCCCGCTCTGGTCTGCCACAACGATAGGGGGAATCAAGATCTCCAACCTGCCGGCGTTCTCGCACTTACCGGTGAAGGAGTTTATTGAATCCGTGAAATGCAGCGGGGAGCAGATCATCAAAAACAAAGGATCCACGGTGTACGGGCCCGGTGAAGCGATTGCATCGCTTGTCAAGACCGTTCTTGGCGATGAAAACCGTATCCTGACCGTCTCTGCGTATGTCAAAAGCGAAGTGCATGGGATCGGCGATGTCTGTATCGGTGTGCCGGCACGGATTAACCGGAACGGCGTGTTTCCGGTGACGATCCGGATCGACGAATCCGAAGTCATTGCGTACCGGGAATCGGTCGAAAAGATCCGCGCAAGTACCGGGCAGATCTTCCACAAACTCGAAAATTGAACTGGATTTTAAAAAAAGGGTATCATGACCATCATGACGAATTATATTCTTCCATCATCCAATATTTGACCGCATAACAACACGCACCTAATTTATTGTTTTTCCCTCCAAGTCAGCAACGGCATTGTCCCATGGTATGTGGTGTATTGCACTTTCAATTCTGTTGCATATTTTTTCGGCCTGTCATGAACCATCCATCCAAAGTCCAGTTGCCATCCATTATGTAATAATGCCCATAGAGGGAATTGATTCGGATGATTGTATGCAAGATCATGGTAACTGACTGCAAGTGTCTGCCTGCTTTTCTTATTTGTTCCGGCATGTCCGATATAGAGGATGGGGCAGTCATTTATTTCCTGGATTCTGCCAAGATAGTGATAAAAATAATCTTGCATCATTCTCCATCGAAGGGGCTTAAAAAATTCGAAAAGATTATTGCCGATATCGATTTCGTCTCTTCCCCATTTTCGGATTTTTATCGCGTAAACCCCGGGCAGGTCAGGAGGTTTTGCAGTATTAATATTCTGAAATTCAAACTCATCGAACAGATCCAATCCACAGTTTTTTTTCGTGCAATGCGTGTCAATCCAGTTGTTTGCGCCATCATTAAAAATAAGGATATATCTGCACCTTCGGGAAAGTTCAAGAAGAGATGCAATTTTGCTATCAATCATTTTATCTCCTGATGATGGAACTTTTTTCAATGCTTTCCTGAGCGTGACCAGATCAAATGTATACATATTCGTAAAAAGCTCCCTGAAAACACGCCCTTTTGTTTCAAGATAAGAGCCGACTTCAACCAAACCATGACTAGAACTGAAGTCACTTATGAACCCGTATGCATCATCAATTTGCCAGGACATTTTTCCAATCCCTTAATAATTGACCGTTTCGTTTGAATGATTAAATTAATGATCCTATCCCCTCCAACCCATTAATGTCCCTCAATCTCGCTCAGGAAACCGCTGTGAAAAACTGCGGCATCCAGATCATCCTCGCCGGCCTCGGTTCCGGTGGAAGAGTTCAATACATCGTAGACCTCTAATGCACAGTTACGGATGCGGTCTATGTCCTTGTGGGCATACGATGTTATGACCCTTACACATCAAAATGAAACGTTCTACGATGTGCTAAGCCTTTCCAATTAACAATTACAATTTTTGCGCCTGTCACATTCCTGCCACACTATATGCTATACTGTGTAACTGATGAGAAGATATCGGATTGTCCTTTGTTATTTTGCTCCATGTTTTACTGAATAATCTTTTTTAATCTCAAAACAATCAATAATCTCATGTCAACTGTATTCAGCCACATTGTTCAAAAGCAATTCTCCAAACAATATGAAAATGTTGCAACTGAGGCACTTGCATTTATTCTTCATTCCAACGATTCCGCTCGAAACGGCATGATCAGACTTCTTCGTGGTATCGCCCCAGACATGCCCGACCTTCATTTTCGAACTCAACAGACTGAAGGCAGCACACGCCCTGATAGCACACGCCCTGATAGCACACGCCCTGATATGAGAGGCGATGATGATGAAAACGAACCGCGAGTCTTTATCGAAAACAAATTTTGGGCTGGCCTGACAGATAATCAACCTCGTACTTATCTGGAACTTCTTGCTGAATATCCTCAAACCTCAATTCTTTTAGTTGTCGTACCAAATGAACGGGAGCAAACCATGTGGCTCGAACTGAGCCGAAGACTTAAGGATGCCGGCATCGGCATTTCAGCAAAAAAAATGGATACAACCTCTGGAAGCATTGTTTATTCTGTTAAAACGAAAATGGGCCCTTATCTCGCACTTACGTCTTGGACAAGATTAATTTCTACATTAGAACTTGAGGTCGCTGATGATCCATCGGCGAGAAGCGATCTGCTCCAGCTGAAAGCTCTCTGCGAAGCAGCTGATAGCGATGAATTTAAACCAATATCAGCGGAGAGAGTTTCCGACCAAAGAATACCGGCATTTATTCTTCAATTAACTACTATTGTGCAGGATTCCATTGATTCAGCAGCGAATGAGGACATCCTTAAACTCGATGGCCTTAGAGCATCTGTGTCTTCTGCGCGAATTGGACGCTATGTAAAATTTCGAGGGAGACGAAAGATTGGAGCTTTTTGGCTTGGAATTCATTTCAGCCTCTGGAAATTGCATGGGAGAACCCCATTTTGGTTGGTTTCTTCGAAACACCAATGGGGTCTTCCTGATGTTGTGTGGCCGTTACTAAAACCGTGGGCTGCAAAGGAAGGTGTATTTGCTATATTTGAAAATGACGAATTGGTAGTTGCTATTGACCTTGCATTTGGTGAAGACAAAGACGAAGTGGTCAGAAGAGTTGTGGATCGTTTGAATGAGATTGCCAAAGTACTGAAATAGCTGAACCCAGAATCTGGTGTACCTTAAAGATTAAAGTATCAATTCAGTACCTGATTTTTTTCATTTTCCCGATTTCATTTCCAAAATAAACAGGATATATTCTTTTTAATTTAATCACAGTCAACTATGTGTTATTTAAAAAAAAAGAATATTCGTTTTCTGTTCAGGTGAGGGTTACTTCAATAATTTCCGCCCGCTCGACGCCGGGGATCGTATTTAATAACCGCTCAATTGCATCGGTTTCGCCACCGGCATCGTTGACCACCGCAGCGAGTTTAATCGCTTTTAATCCGAACCCGATGGGTTCTTCCCGCATATCCTGGATCCCGGGAAGTTTCTGCTTGAGCGCTTTTTTGAGCTCATCAAGGTTGACATCCGGGGATTCCGGCATGACCCGTACAATGACTGCGACGCTGCCCATGCCTCACGGTCCCCCGAATCCACATTTCGGGCAGACGTAGGGAAGACTCTGCTCCCTGCAGCGGAGCGTTGCAGGATGTACACTTCTTATTTGACATGATTATCGTTCCTCCAAGGATTCCTATAGTATCTCTTTTAGAACTTTTAAAAGGTTGTACCAATACGAGTGCCCGGCACCGGTTCTCCCCGAAAACAATTGTGGAGACGTTCCAGGTTCGTCCCATTGAGAATCTTTACCGGAACCTGATTTTTCAGAACATAAGGGAAAAAACAGGGATCGACCACATCGCACTCAACCGGCTCTGTTACGCAGTCCTGTAAAACACCATTGATGGATATGCCATCGACTGATTTTAAGAGAAGAAGCTCCGCGCCAAGCATACCGGCAACCCATGCGGCAATCGTATCTGATGTGACACTCCATGTGTGAGGCAGAGGATCATGTTCTCTCATCATGCAATACGGCAGCAGGACGTGTGTCTTTTTCGGGAGTGCAGGATGAGTTGTCGTTTCGAGTCCTTGTGCTGCCAGCACCCACCCGTACTGCTCCATCGCCGCAATTGCCATCCAGTGCGCGGCATCATCTCCCGCACCTGATTGTCGCACTGCATCGGCAAACGGTCCTCCACCCGGTATGACGAGCAGCGGGCGGGGACTGGCACGGAGGATGGGGACGATTTTTTGTACCTGCAAAAAAAGGCTCCCGCCCACTTTTACCACG
>JAPKXV010000410.1 GCA_026394635.1 Methanoregula sp.
CAGCGCTTGGGAAGCGCCGCGGGGATGAGATAAAAAAGACCGGTGCCGATATCGTGATCTCGTCCTGCCCGTTCTGCGAGTTCCATATCGCCAGCCATACCGACAGACCGGTCAAGAATATCGCAAGTGTTCTGCTGGAAGGTTACAAGAAAAAAGATAAAAAAAGACAATAAACCGGCTTTGTAGAAATCCCGGTCCAACCTTCGGTATTAGCATTCCATGCTGGTTCGATTTTTCCCAGATATCATAAGGGGGGCTGCCAAAGTGGGGGGGCTTTAGCCCCCAAGAACGTTAAAAAAGATGATTTCTCCAGAGCAAAGAAATCCTGTTTTTTTATGAATCCGGTCTCCTGTTGCGCATCACATAGTCATGTGCTTCCAGCGCGGCTTTTGCACCTTCGCCGGCAGCGATGATGATCTGCTTTCCCCTGACCGATGTCACATCCCCCGCTGCAAAGATCCCAGGCACGCTTGTGTGGCAGTTGATATCGATTGCCACTTCGCCCCGTTCGTTGAGTGTGACAAGGTCTTTTACCATGCGGGTATTTGGCTGCCAGCCAATCTCCACAAAGAGCCCGTCAATCTGGAGGGTCTGTTCGGTACTCTTCTCATCCCTGAGGGTAATTCCCGTCAGGAATCCGTCACCCTGCAGCGCAGAAATCTGTGCCGGCATATGGATCGTGATGGAGGGTTTCGATTTGAGCAGGTCAAGATAAACTTCGTCGGCGCGGATGCTTGTGCGTACGATCAGGCTGACCGATGCGGCAATACCGCTCATCTCGACTGCAGTCTGGAGCGCGGAATTGCCACCGCCCACCACTGCCACCCTCTTCCCACGGTAGAGCGGCCCGTCGCATGTTGAGCAGATGGAGAGCCCGCGCCCGAGATACTTCTCCGCGCCGGAGACTCCAAGGTTGTTGGGGTGGTTACCCTGCGCAAGGATGATGCTTGTGGCCGAATGGGTTGCACCGGTTGCAGTTTTTATCGTGAAGCTATCCTGCTCCCTTGTGATTACCTCAACACCATCAAGTTCAAGCCGGATGTTTAAGGATCGCGCCTGTTCCTCAAACTTCTTCATCAGGTCTTCGCCCGTGACCATCCGGTATCCCATATAGTTTTCAATTGCCCACGACTCCAGCGCCTGCCCTCCGATATTTTCAGAGATCATCACCGTCTTGAGCATTTTGCGGGCACAGTACACTCCCGCCGTAAGCCCCGCCGGGCCCGCTCCCACAATCAGGACATCGCACTGCTGGCTTATTTCTGCATTCCCGAACAGTGCGTTAAGACGCTGGGAATCAAAACCGATGATCACCTCATCATTGACAGTGATAACAGGAACCCCGCGTTGTCCTGAAAGGGCAACCATCTTTTTTGCCGCTTCAGCATCCTCGCCGACATCGATGGTGGCATACGGTACATTATTTTTATCAAGGAATGCCTTTGCCATCCGGCAGTACGGGCAGTTTTTCGTGGAATAGACGGTGACCTGCTGCATCACACGGCATGTGCCTTCAAATTAAAAAAATATGCCGTTCATGACGCAAAGAAAAAATTCAGATGCGCTGTCGGGGTATCGCAATGTTCTTTTTACCCTTTACCCAATACTGCATACGTGAATAGCCTGTGACAGCAAGGTCCGGTGCACGATGGGTTGGACGGTTTGCCCTCCTCATGGTCGTTGTGTATATGCTTGTTGCAGGAGTGCATGCTGCTCCCGATATCACCACCCCTTCACCGGAACCGGTTGTCTACCTGAATATGAATGAGGGGAGCGGGCAGTATCTCCTCGACCTTTCAGGCAATGGGAGTTCCGGCACGATCCACAACGCTGCCCGCACAGACAACAGTGCGTGCAGCGGGGGCTTACAACTGAGGGGTGTCAATGAATACGTTGCAA